>VBBB01000064.1:0-11672 GCA_005882955.1 Candidatus Bathyarchaeota archaeon
TGCGAGCGCTACAGTCCAGACCCGCGGCACGTTTGCAAGCGTGTATCCGCCACCTCCGAATAGTAGCAGCTTTCCATTGCACAGTTCATGCGCGAGATCGTGCATTTGGCCGATGATCTCTGTGTAGGCTTTAGTTGTCAGTCTGAGATGTGCAAGCCGATCGTCAAGATGGCCGTCGGCGCCGCACTGGACTAGCATGATTTCGGGTTTGAACTTTTTGAGTGCGTCTGGGACAATTTGTTGGAAGGCGTCAAGGTAGGCTTCGTCTCCTGTATAGGGCGGTAGCGGAACATTGAGCTTCAATCCTCGGGCGTCTCCTTTTCCGGTTTCATCTGGAAAGCCTGTGCCTGGGAAGAGGAATTTTCCGCTTTCATGGAAATCAATGTCGAGGACTGCGGGATCATCGTAGTAGCCGTACATGACCCCGTCGCCGTGATGAGCGTCAACGTCGAGGTAGACAATTCGCTTCACGTTGTACCCGGCCTTCAAATGTGCAATTACAACTGCAGGGTCGTTGAATATGCAGAATCCTGAGGCTCTTTCAGGATGCGCATGGTGTAATCCTCCGGAAGGATTGAACGCGTGCGACAGTCTGCCGCCCATCACCTCGTCGGCTGCGACGATGGAGGCTCCGACAACGAGGCTTGTAGCTTCGTAGCAGCCCTTGAACGCTGGAGTGTCTCCCATGTCGAGGAGACCTGAGCCTTTCTTGCTGTATTGTTCGACAAGTCTCACGTAGTCGTCCTCGTGGAAGAGGAGAATCTCTTCTCTGGACGCTAGGCGGGGCTTGATCACCTGGACGGACCCGTGTTGAAGGATTCCCTTGGATCTGATCAGTTCGTAGGTGAGCTTGACCCTTATGGGTCTCAGAGGGTGTTGGGGTCCGAGGTTGTAGTCGAGGAATCTCTCGTCCCAAATGAGACCCGTCTTTCCTGGCAGGAAGGTTCACCGTCCGATCTTATCGCTCTACTCTACGTGTACAAAGGCTAGGGGGGATTTTTCGTAGAGACGGATTGATTTGATGTTAGTGAATTCTAGCATTCCATATCTTGAGAGTTCTCGTCCTATGCCGCTCTTCTTGACTCCGCCGAACGGCATTCGAGGGTCAGAAACTACGATGTTGTTCACGGTAACCATTCCAGCTTGCAATTGACGAGCCGCTCTTTCAGCTCGGCGGATGTCTCGGCTCCATACGCTCGAGCCAAGGCCAAACTCGCTGTTGTTCGCGTATCTTACTGCCTCGTCATCGTCTTTAACGATCATTACGGGCGCTACGGGTCCGAAGGTTTCTTCTTTCATAACAGGCATCTCGCGATCTACGGCTGTTAGGATCGTTGGTGCGTAGAAGAATCCTCTGCGCTTGAGCCGCTCTCCTCCCGTCTCGACTTTGGCGCCCATCCTTACTGAGTCTTTTACTTGTCGGTCGAGCTTGTGCAGGGATTCCTCCCTGACCATCGGTCCAACGTCTGTTTCGGGACTCAGTGGGTCTCCGACTTTGAGGGATTTGGTTTTAGAGATAAATCGGTCTAGGAAATCATCTGCGATCTTCTTTGCTACGAAGAAGCGCTTGGCGCAGATGCAGCTCTGTCCGTTGTTGATGAATCGCCCCGCGACAGCACCAGTTGATGCGGCTTCGACATCTGCGTCGTCCAATACGATGAAAGGATCACTTCCGCCTAGTTCGAGGACGACCTTCTTGAGACGGCTGCTAGCCTGTTCTGCCACATCTCGGCCGGCTGGAACGCTGCCGGTGAAGGAGATCGCCGCTGTGTTCGCTTCTATCATGTACGATGCGACTTCCGAGCTTCCCAGCACCACGTTGAAAGTTCCTGGAGGAGCGCCTGTTGAATCGAAGACTTCCTGAAGCTGTAGACCGGATTGCGGGGTCACACTCGAGGGTTTGAAGACTGCAGTATTTCCTACCATCAATGATGGTGCCGCAAAGCGGACGCACTGCCAGAGTGGGAAATTCCATGGCATGATGGACCCTATCACGCCCAACGGCTCGAACGCTACATAGCTGTCACTCGCGTCTGTCTTTGCCGCTTCCGGATTCAGAAACCGTGGGCCGTTCTCGGCGAAGTATTCCATTGCCCAGGCACACTTTGCCACTTCGGGTACTGACTCTTTGATTGTCTTTCCCATCTCGAGGGTCATGATCCGTCCCAGTTGATCCTTACGGGACCGCAGGATCCGCGCGGCTCTCTGGAGAAACTCGCCACGCTTAGCGGGAGAGAGCTCGCGCCACTTTTCGAACGCTTTCCTAGCTTTCTCGACTGATTTTTCCACGTCTGTCCGGGTTGAGGCTCGGAATCTTCTCAGTACCTTGCCGTTAGCCGGGTTTACTGTCTCAATCCATCGTTTGGCTCTCTTCGCAGCCAAGAGAATCATCCTCGGAGCCAAAATTCAGCACAGGACTCCTATAAGCTACACTGGAAAACTACAGTTTTCCGACAACTTGAATTCGATCGATGTCTCCCAGAAACTCCATCCCGCAAATTTTCCAGCCCTGAGGCCTATCCAGAAGCTGAGATGGACAACCGTCCGATGGTGGACCGGGCGGGATTTGAACCCGCGGCCCTACGGAGCAGGGTTAGTGCCTTCCCGCAAACAGGGTCCGGTAGCCGGACCTGCCAAGCGGGCGATCTTCGGCCTGACACTGTCAGTATACCAGGCTGATCTACCGGCCCACAAGAAAACGCGGACAACATAGGCTATTAAATCGGTTTGCTCGCAGATGAATTCAGATCGACCGCGCGCGTAGCCAAGCCCTGTTGCTTACGAAGCAACCAGGCAGAGGTCAGACCCAGCCCTCCGAAGATCACGGCGGCAGAATAGAACACCGCCTGAACACCGCCCAAATCGTCGGAGATGCCCGCAAGAACCGTTCCTACAGCAATTCCGCCGCTCAGCATCAGACTGTAGAGTCCCATGGCCGAACCTCTGAATTCCTTTGCCGCCTTGTCCCCGATATATGCGAGAATGGAGGGTATCAGACCTGAGCCCAGAAAGAATAGTATTCCGCCCACGATGATTATCGGCCCGACCATGTTGTAGGAGTCGATCCACGGAGTGTTAGGCGGAATAACCACTAACCGTTGGAAGAGGTCTGGCAATACAAGAAGAAAGCCCAATTCCCCCAAGGCTCCGATTAGCATCGTCTTCATTCGTCCAATCTTGTCAGATAGTCGTCCGAACACTACGGCCCCGACTCCAAGCACTAGCAAAGCGAGCAGTATCAAGGGAGCGGATTGGGCGAGGTCGGTGACTCCCGCATTCTTGACCAGCCTAGGTAGGAAGAGGAAAAATCCGAGAACTATTGTTAAGGAGAACCAGACAGGGAGGATTCCGATCACGTCGCCCGTGAACGTTTCATAGATTCCTCTGAGACTCCCCCGCTCCACGGAAGAGTGCACCGGCTCGTGGAGGGCAAAGTAGACGAAAATTGCAGACGCGCCCATTACGGCTGCTACGACTAGAAAGCTGTACCCCAAGTTTTCGGCAAATATATGCAGGAATCCAAGTCCAAGAACAATTCCAGTACCATAGCCTCCTAAGTTTGCAAGGTCAAACCCACCCATACTAGCTCCTCTATTCTCCTTCACTGTGAGATCCGTAATCATAGTGAGCGAGGCTACGGTCACCATGGCGGCCGCTAGTCCCTCTAGGGCATGAGCACCTCCAACTAAGACCAGGTTGTTGGAAACGCCTATGAGCAAAGTTAGAATCGAGATCATCGTCATTCCAGTAACGAAGGCCTTTCTCCTGCCTCTCAAGTCAACAAATGTCCCGACGGGGAGAGCACTGAAACCCTCAACTGCAGGATACAGGGCAATGATGATTCCTGCCAGGGAGGAATTTGTCAGAGGAATGTTGAGATAATATGGGAAAATTACGAGAATCGATCCGAAACCAATCCTGGTTAAGAACACTGAGACATACAAGAGCGAGAGTGTTCCTAGCTTCGCCAGCCAGGACGGACCTTTGACCATCAGTTTTCAGCGCTGTTCGTGATGTGCCCGTTTATTCGCTTTGTCTTACCCTCCTCGACAACAGGACACTTTCGAGCAGGAAGTGGAAAGCTTAATTCCATCATTCAGATTTTCGGAGAGTCGCCGAGGCTTGCCGAGGTAGCTCAGCCTGATCCTTGGACGAGGAGGCTCTGGAGAGCGCCCGGCTGAAGATTCAGCTGTCAGAAACCGGGTTGGCGATCAAGACTCGATCGGCCCATTCGCAGGTTCAAATCCTGCCCTCGGCACCACTCAAGCTGTAAAAGACAAGTATGCTGCATCGAGGAACAAGTACAAGCCGAACAAAGTCAAATTACTTCTGATAGCCGAGTCTCCCCCTTCATCCGGAGGATATTTCTATTCTGAGACGACGATCGGAAAAGACCACCTCTTTAGGGAGACTATGAAGGCTCTGGAGTTTTGGCCCGTCGATCGTCCAATGAGGAAGGGTTGCGACAAGCAACCAATGCTAAAGCGGTTCCGTTCAATTGGCTTCTTCCTCATAGACACATGCGAACTTCCTGTTGACAGGTTGCAGCCCAGACAGCGGAGAATCTCCACTATTCAAGGAGCCTCGACTCTGCCGCATAGAGTGCGGGAGCTTGATCCTACACGAATCCTGATCGTGAAGAAGACGGTGTTCAAGCCCGCGAGGCAATCCTTGATTGAGGCAGGTCTTGGAGACAGGATCCTAAACACAAAACCACTACCGTTCCCTAGTCACGGGAATCAGCGGAAATTTCGGACGATGATCCGACGACTAGTAAATAAGAATAGACCACGAAAAGTGGACTGAATATGGCTTGAAACCACCCCGAGTCATGACCTTCGACTGCTACGGAACCCTCATTGATTGGGAGACAGGGATCAGAAACGCATTCAGATCTGCCATGTTGCGGACGGGCGCTAGTCAGGGTCTTGAGTCTAAGGCGTTTGAGCTCTACGAGGAAGAGGAGCGCAGGGTTGAGAGAGAAAGGCCACATTTGCTGTATTACCACGTTCTGTCAAAGACTAGTCTGAGGGTCGCTAGAAAAATTGGCTGGAAGCTTTCAGACGCCGAGTCGACCTTTCTCGCGAGAGAGTTGCCGACTTGGACTCCTTTTCCTGATACTAACCCTTCACTAGCTAGGCTCTCGACAGAACACACTCTGGGGATCTTGTCAAACGTTGACAACGATCTATTAGCAGGCACCATCAAGCATTTTACTAGTCCTTTCGAGATAAGAGTCACTGCCGAGAACGTTAGATCCTACAAGCCTGCTTTGGGCCATTTTGAAGAGGCGCGAAGAGTCATTGGCGACCGATCCTGGACCCATGTGGCCGCTAGCCAGTATCATGATATTGAGCCAGCCATGCAGCTCGGGATCAAAGCCGTATGGGTGAATAGGCGGGGTGCTCACCCTGCGCATGACTATTCCAAGAGGAACGTCTCAGAGGTGAGGGATCTCAGCCAGCTAGCAGATCTACTCAGGTTAGACGAGTAGCTAGCTGACCATAGAGAGGGCCTGCTGAACTGGGACGAGAATCCACTCTTCCCATCCTTGCATGAATTGTCTCTCCAACTTTTGGACCAGAGCCTCCTCCCCATATCTGCTCATCTCCCTCTGCTGAAACTTCACGTGCAGAATTTCATGAATCATGGTCGAGACGGCACTCTCAGATATCTCGTAGAGAAGTCTCAGCTTTCTCTGAGACAGATTATCAGACCCCCCACGGAACAAGTCCAACCCTTCTTGCCGAACCCATTCTTTCGGAATTCTGAGTGGGTAGAGGCTGATCTGCGACGCTGATTCGCTGTAGGTTCCATGGAGAATTCTGTTCTGTCGTCCGCGGAATGTACGGGCTGGAAAGACCATCACCCGGATATCGACGGGTTTTTCGGTTACGATTCTCTCAGCGGAAATAACTTGGTGAATTCTATCAGTCACATTCTCGTCTTGGAGAAGGCGCACGACGAAGTGTGCATAATCATAGAAGAACGCCTTCTCCTTCTGCGTGTATTTCGCTAGAAGAGCAGCGGGCGGGTTGGCTATCCTCACATCGATCTCCGGCGTCCAAGCATTCTTGGACCTTAGTCCGACTTCTTGGTACATGGAGGACCCGTCTTTTGTCCTGTGATGGAGTCTTTAAGTTTCTAAGATAGAATCAAGAGATTCTATGGAAACTCAGGTGGCTAATCTGACTATCAACTCGACGGTCCGTCTGAACAACCAGGTGCAAATGCCGATCCTGGGCTTGGGAGTCTACCAGACTCCTCCGGGAAGAGTTACACAGAACGCTGTGAAGTATGCGCTCACGGTTGGATATCGACACATCGACACGGCGCGCATCTACGGTAATGAAGCAGATGTGGGAGAGGCAATTCGCGAAAGCGGTGTTCCTAGGAAAGACTTGTTCGTGACAACGAAGCTCTGGAACTCAGATCAGGGCTATGATTCCACGCTCCGAGCATGCGAAGCTAGTCTGAAAAGGATAGGATTGGACTATCTGGATCTCTATCTCATCCATTTTCCAGTATCAGAAACTCGCGGAGAGTCCTGGAAAGCAATGGAGACATTGCTCGAGAAGGGTAAATGCAGATCGATTGGAGTGAGCAATTTCACGATCGGTCACTTGGAAGAGTTACTCGGAGAGTACGAGGTCACACCCGCTGTGAACCAGGTTGAATTCCATCCATTTCTCTACCAGAAAGAGCTACTCGAGTATTGTCAAACGAAGGGAATCCAAGTTGAAGCCTACAGCCCTCTGGCCAGAGGAGAGAGATTCAAACATCCAAGAATAATTTCCCTTGCAACAAAATACTCGAAGACTCCCGCCCAACTCATGATACGCTGGGGAATACAGCAGAGGCTCGTCGTTATACCCAAGTCGACAAGAGAGGAACGAATTCGTGAGAACAGCCAAGTGTTCGACTTCGACATTTCAGACGATGACATGAGATCATTGGACTCTCTTAATGAGGGTCTGAGACTTAACTGGGACCCGACGAATGTGCCCTGAGGCAGAGCCCTGAGTTGGGGGCTGAATCGCTGGGACAGTCGAGTCTAGAACTTTGAGCCGCAGGCACCGCAGAACTTTGAGCCCTGACTACTCATCTGGCCACACTTTGGACATCTCAAGCCGACCGCGGCTGCGGGGACAGGGGACGGCATGCCAGTCGGTATGGCACTTGCTTGTGCCATCCCGGCGTATCCGGTCGAGAACGGAGTCTGGTATCGCGCAATGTTCGACCTGATAATCCCGTAAGCCTTCTCAGCATCAGAATTGGGAAGATCATTCAAGCTCAGCGGGTCTCCCCCGAATCTCAGCTGACATCTCACGGTTGAACGGAGCACGCCCTTGTCGAGAACCGCGTTAGCGACGTCGGTATATGAAAAGTCGGTAAAGTCCCTTTTCAATCGTAGGTCGTGGGGATGTCTCAGAATGATCCGCTCGTTTGTGAGAACGACAGAGTCGACACTTATCTTTGGATGATAGATCTTTTGCTGAATGAAAAGCTGTACCTGTTCACCTGGGCCAAGAATGCGAGCGACATCTTCAGGAACGTTACCCATCGAACTACACACCAGATTCGTCCAGAATGTTTTGGAAAATAAGGGTCTTTAGTATCCGAAATAAGATGGGCGTAGTTCACACCTTCGCGACTGGCGCAGGTGCTCCTGGCTCCTCATCCTTCACAACCTCCACCTTGCCACCCTTCCATCTCTCCTCCAGCCACTGTCCCGCATAGTTCTCCTCACGAGGGATCCATTCCAGCTTAACCGCGCTCATCTTCTTCATCAAACCCTTCACATTCTCGCAGAGCTGGCGTAGCTTAACATCCGTCACCTCGTAGCTGCCCTTTACCTGGTTGACGATCAGCATAGAATCAGAATGGATCTTGATCGGTTCCGCCCCCTTCCCTGATGCTTCTCCAGCGGCTCCCCACTTCGACTCGATTATCCCGAGAGCCTTCAACAATGCAACGTACTCGGCCTCGTTGTTCGTCCTGTCTCCTATCTCCTCCCAGCGTATCTGGAAGGCTGAATTGGGCTTCTCCTTGTACGCCACCACGATCTTTGCACGTCGCGGCAGTGTCTTCTGCTCGTTTCCCATGCTCTGTCCATCGACATAGAAGACTGGCAAGTTGCAACCACTCTATCCTAGAAGGTCCATCCGAACATTCGCATGATTATGGGAGTTATGTCGGCCTCTATGAGCCCTGCTATCAAGAATAGGGGTGCAAGCCCAACGACAACGTAAACCGTCTGCCGGAGCGTTCGCGATAAGTAATCACCAGAATTGGACGAGGCTTCGACAACAAGATTTCCTTCTCCCGTGGGCCCACTGAACAATCTCCTCAACGCCGCATATCCCAGTTTAATTCCCATGGAACCGGCGAGGATGAAAGAAGGAATCTCGATGATTCCATGGGGCAGAATCGCCGCGAACAGCATCGTCAATGTGGAGAGTGGAACCAACACTCCTAGTATAAACCCGTTGAACATGATCGTCAGAAAGCTCGGCCAGCCAAAACCCAAGCCGGCAAGTCCCGTCGCTATCGAGACAAGCCAGTTGTTTAGGAAAATATCAGCACCAAGTGAAGGGCCGAACACCTGGTTGAGTAGGTCCAGGAACGTATCCGTTACTCACGAGATAGCTCTTGACGCCGTTGACTGAGACGTAGTCTCCGAGCAATATTCCAATGCCAAAAGCTAGGAGCGAGAGCAGATGAAACGGCAGATTCCTTGGACTGGCCGCAAATCTTGCCGCCTCTGAAAGCCCGGCCCGGATTTTCAACCACGCAGCTCTAGGAAGACGTTTCCTAATATCATACCATATTGGGTTCGAGAGTTCGAAGGGCATCTCAGGAACGTCAGGCTTCGCATAGTAGTAGAGCATGGTTTTCGTCGAGTGGAGAATTGGCGTAAGCAGTAGACTAAGGAGTGCCGCGGAGAGGGAGGAGAGAGGGAGCCCAACGTCCCCCGCTAGGAACACGACGAGTGTCAGCAGGAGCTGGAACAGTATGCGGACTAGGGAGTAACTCAACGTTGCTCCAAGGTTACGACCTGCGACTCCGAAACTCTTTCCGATTGCTCGGAAGCCTGAGACGTTGTCAACCACAACCGCGGGGTAGGAGTAGACGGTGAAAATTGACAAGAAGAGAGAGGCTCCCAATCCGAGGTAGATGATGTAGGAGGAGGCCGCGATCGCAACGAATCCGGCTAGGGTCGCCGCGTTTAGGGATCCGAAGAGGAATAAGAGGAATGCGAGCGCTAAGGGACCCCAAGTTATCAAGTTCGACAGAAAAAGCGTCCACGCCATCGGTCTCCACCGGCGGGCTCCATTCTCGACGATCGATCGAATGGGTACTCTATCCTTGTTCCATGCTTCTAGATAGACGCCGTATTCTGAAGCGTAGACGAAACCACCGGCCAGGATTGCTACCAGAAAGTATCCGATGACTGAGAAGGCAACTATGGGTATTATCAGAGATGCATACGCGGAGTTTTGGAACAGGCCTAAACCAAGTCCTGACTGGGTCAATTGTGAGAGGAATCCCGAAAGTAGACCTCTCATCGCAAGGTTGGTCAGTAGAACCATTATACCCAAGGTTATGATCGACAGTTCGATCACAGAGATGGCTGTCCCGAGCATACTCGGAACGATGATGATGGGATGTTTCCTCCATGTCCAGTAGGATCTCTCGAAGATCCTGTCGAAGAATACTCTCTTGAACCCGAGGAGACCGTCCTTCAACACTGTTAGAACGATCCCCTTGTGCCTATACCAGACTCGGTGAGAGCCTGCAGAAGGCCGGGCTCAAAGCTAGAGTGGAGTGCGAAATGATTGTCCTGCCGAAGCGTCACCTGATGAATCCAGAACAGGGACAACAGCCCTAGACTCGCGAAACTGACGAAGAGATAGGCGAGACTATTTGTCGGGCGAGGCGGTACGTTATTGGAATATGTCTGTGGATATGTTCCACTAGCCAGTACTCTGCTGACGTCTTGGAGGAGAAGCTGTTCGGTTTGTTCGTGAGAGTTCAAGTCTTGAGACACTAGATACAGTGCGATTATCAGAAAGATCCATCCAGCGTACGGAGTCAGGACCAACAGCGCCCAGAGCATTGCGCTTCTATCATTAGTTCTCTCGACTAGCCTGTAGAAGTCTTGTTCGGCCGAACTTAGCGGTAAGAGAACGGAGATCTGTTCCTTGGAAGATCGGGACTTTGCTCGCCCGAGTGCCTCTCGGAACAAATATTCCTCTCTCGCCGTATGTTTGTTCTGTCGATTGATCAATCCGTAGACCAAGTAGGAGAGTCCCGTCGAGATTGCCAATGAGAGAAGGATCAGCCATATTGTGGCTGAGAAGTGAAGAGTCCCGAATACGGAAAGGGGGATGTTGTAGCTGGGAGCCTGCTGAAGCCATCCGAGGAGATAGACAATTGCAAGGGTCGCCCAGAGAAGATAGCTGCCTATCGCGAAGAATATCCAGTGAGACTCGTTTCGAGCATCAGTGTTTCGACGCATGTCCACGAGTGTCGAAAGTCTATCTGCTCCCTCCACCACACTAAGCTCCCGCGATGATCCTCGATCAGTTCCTAAGCAAGAGCCGCCGAGACCTGTGCGATAATCGTGTCCTCTATTATCGACTGATATCGAAAGTGAGCGTTGGGGTCCGAGACCAGAGCATAGATCCAGTAGATAGTGAAGATGCCGACAGTGAACAGGGAGGCGATGAAATAGACGGCAAAGCTTCGATCAGGAACCGGCGAGGTTCTATGTGGCAGGTTAATCGGGACGCCAAGAGTTGCTAGCAAGCTTGCAATCCCAGCGAAGAACATGTCTTCCCTTCTCTCATGTTTGAAAAAGTCCTTCATCAGAAAGTAATAGGCATAGAATCCGACGAGAGGAGTCGATGCCGACAGTATCGCGTATAGAGCGGCGTTCTTCTCACTGTCCTCGAATCTAGCATCCCTCAAGCTTCTCTCTAGATAGTTGATCGGGATAGAGACATCCAAATTCCTCTTCCCGGCGAGTTGCTTGACTAGGGCCATTATGTCCTCGTTGAGGATTATTTGCCGGTTGAAGTGCAAGTTCCGGCGCCTGATGAATTTGTGAAACATTATCGCATAAATTGCAACAATGACGGGTATGAGAATGTAGGCTAGTAGGTAAAACAGGAAAAGTGCGGCGAGAAACCCGGACAGTGACGCCGGCGTGGGGGTTGGGCTGCTCAGATTCGAGATCGCTGAGAAGAGTGCAATCGCGAACCCGACGGCGAGAAGTACGACTCCGATGATTGGTAAGAGTGGGACAATTATCCACGCCGTGGACATTTGCTGGTCGCTCTCGAGCCGGGTCCGAAGGTCCATTCTCACATTCTCTAGGGGAATGCTCAACCGCTTTTCACGATCAAAATCTGCTTCTGGGCACATCGTATTTAAGACGATACAAATCTTTCAGGAAAGATGGGTAGCTGACCGGGTCCCTACGTTTCTTTTCCGATTTGCAGTTTTTAAATGACCACAATCGCTTGGGGCAGTTTGTGCGGCCGTGGTCTAGCCTGGTCTATGATATCAGCCTGCCATTACAGCGTTCAGCAGAACGCTGACGACCCGGGAGGCCGTCCTCGGGCGGCCCGGGAATTCAAATCCCGGCGGCCGCACCAAAAAACCGC
>VBBB01000064.1:11726-15537 GCA_005882955.1 Candidatus Bathyarchaeota archaeon
TCTGATCATGCCGCCATCGATCGGAATCATGGCACCGTTGATGTAACTGGCCTTGTCGCTAGCTAGGAAGGCGAGGTAGCCAATCTCTTCGGGGGTCCCATATCTTCCGAGAGGCACATCAACGAGAGCCTGCTTCATTGCTTCATCAACGGGTATTCTTGTTCTCCGTGAAACGTCCTCGGCTATCTCTCTCTGACGGTCCGTTAGAATGTGTCCCTGCATTATCCCGTTTGAAGTGATTCCATTCCCTCCGAATTCGGTGGCTAGAGATTTGCAGAGTCCCGCCAGGCTCAGCCTTACGGTGTTTGACAAGACAAGATTCGGAATGGGTTGTCGTAAAGTGGTTGAGGTTATGAAAACGAGTCTCCCCCACTTCTTCCGTTTCATGCTTGGAAGGATCCGCTTTGCAAGCCACACGGCGTTCATCAGTAGTAGCTTGACGGCGTAGTCCCAATCGGCCTCATTCAAATCGTTGAAGGTTCCGGGTCTGGGAGGTCCAGTATTGTAGGCGAGAATGTCTATGCCGCCCAACTTCTCGACAGCGTTCTTGACCAGCCGGTCGACATCCTCCTTAACCGTGAGATCCGCGCCGAATGCGTACACCTCCAGATTTCCAGTCTCCCGAACGATCTGGTCCTTGGCTCTAGTGATTGAGTCAGTACTCCTAGAACAGATTGCGACCTTACAGCCCTCAGAGGCGAGAACCTTCGCTACACCAAGGCCGATTCCCTTGCTTGACGCCGTGACGAGCGCAGCTTTGCCCTTTAGTCCGAGCTCCATACAACGAATGAAATACGTCCTAGCTTATCATTCAACGCCTAGCAATGAATTAGGCCGTTGAGGGTTCTTCATCCGCATTGATGGTTAGCGAGTTGAGAGAAGATGTATAATCGAGGATCAACCAGTCGTTAGGTGAACGTGTCGAACAGAACTACCCCCTATCACGAAGAGCTTGACGCCAGGCTGGAACCAGGCAAGATTCCTCTTGCATATGCCAATGCCGAGGAAGAGTATTGGACAATCAAGAAAGCGGTTGCGCTAGCTGATATAGCACACATAGGCCGCCTAAGAATTACAGGACAAGATCGGATCAGCTTCCTCAACGGCCTTCTGACAAACGACATTTCACAACTCAAGGAGAATGCAGGACAACGCTCTGCCCTCCTTAACTCAAAGGCAAGGGTCCTCGCTGACCTCCACCTTTACGCGCAACCGGACAGTCTACTCGTTGACACAGGCGAATCATCCGCATCCCACGTGAAGGAAATTCTCGACAGGTTCGTAATTACCGAAGACGTCCAGATCCAAGACTCTTCTCACGATCTCGTCCAGATCACGATTCAAGGTCCCAGGAGCTCTCAAGCCATCAAGGAAGTACTAGGAGCCGAAGCACAAGATCTGAAACAGCTTGAGCAGAAGACTCTCGGACCCAGCACAATCATCGCCCGAGACAGAACAGGCCAATCAGGCTATGACATAATCATGCCCACACTGGAAGCAGAACCAGTGTGGCATGGCTTCCTCCTGAATGGAGGAGAAATCGGTCTCAACCCAGTGGGTTCACAAGCCCTAGAGATTCTTCGTCTAGAGGCGGGATATCCAAAGTATGCGATTGATTTTGACGAAAACACGATTATCCTAGAAGCAGGCTTCAAAGACGCGATAAACTTCAACAAAGGCTGCTACTTGGGACAGGAGGTCGTTGCCCGAGCAACCCACATTGGACGAGTGAACAAGCAATTGGTGAGATTGGAAGTAGAGACGAAGGACTCAGTCTCCCCTCGCTCGAAGCTGATGAGTGACGGTCGAGAGGCGGGTTTCATCACCAGCGCAGCATTCTCGCCGGGACTTGGGAGAGTAGCAAGCCTAGGCTACGCTAACAGAGAATTTGCAAAGGAAGGGACAAAGGTGAATGTGCAGTCAGGTGAAACCAGCTTACCTGCTGTAGTAACCAAGATCGTCTAGCCCTTCGCTTTGGACTGGAAGCAGGGCAAGTGCCAAGCCTCCAACTGGGAAGCTGACGTTTTCCGGAACACAACCTTCTGAGTATCGTAGGATATGCTCTTGCGGCAGCCGACGCAAAAGCTTCCAGCTAAGTTCGGCGTGTTGCTGATCGTGGCTTTCATATTCTCAGATTCCTGGCCTAGCTGATTTTTCTTCGAATCGATATATCCCTTGAACGCTACAACTTCTTGGCTGGTAGGGTTCATTTGTAATAGCTCATTGGTCGACTCTTCAGCTTCGGAGAGAATCTTGACGATCTCCTGAAACTTTCCCAATAATTGACTCGTCATCGCTCCGTCAACCATCAAAGCTCCGTTACCGAGCGGCTGGATGACTCTTGGAAACGAGCTCAGCTCGCTGCTCATCGTATCTGCAATTTTATAGCCAAAGTAAGCTTTGAGAAACATTAACCCTTCAGACGCCGGATGCGCGTTGAGTCCATTCTCGACAATGTCCAGTGCGGAAGGAAAGTTGGATTTTTGAGCCTCCTGCAGGGCAGGCTCGGCAAAATGCTTGTATTCCTCGGGCGAGCACTTCAACGGAACGTCGAAGCCGCCTTCCGCCACACGCAAAGACTAATCGCATCATCAAAGCCTCCACCGACAAAATAGTTTCCGTGCCCTTCGGGCAAACCGAATAGTACTACAACAGCGCGTGGAGTCTCCACCAATAGTCGGCGAAGACCAAGATGGCCTAGCGGACGCCTTCTCGGAACTTTTCTTCTAACGTCTTGAGTTCGCCGTGTTCCTTGACCCTTATCTTCGTGTCCATACTGAAGCTTAGCCCTACGCGTCTAAGGAATGAGTAGAGTTCCTCTCCGGACACGGGTCCCCTCAGTCTGCCTGAATCGATGAGGCGCGCAAGGTTTTCTTCAATTATCCCAACCTCTTTCGGATAGTATCTCCTCGCCGTCTCTAACACCTCAGTTCCCCTCCCTGTCAGGATTTTTTGGACAGTCTGGCGGGAACTCAGCTTGGGAGTCTCAGCCGCGACCGGTGTAGGCTTCTCTTGAGAGAGGAGCATTTTCTTCCGTAGTTCTAGAGCTCTCTTCTGGCGTAAGAGCTCTATTTCGGAAGACATCTGGTAGTTCTCAAGGCAATCGGGTCGGTCGTCTAAATAAGGGCTAGTTTTTCTAAAATCTTTCAGTTCCAATTGCCTTCTCATAATCGTAGATGGCTCGTCCCACAACTGTCCAAGCCTCCAATTTTCTCCGATCAATTCGGAACTTCCCTGATGCCAGTTTCATTGTTTTGTCTGAGAAGTGGCCAACGGGAAATCCACCGACAATCAAAACGGGCCGCTTCACTTCTCGAAGCCCCGCCGCAACTGCCTCCATGGGTTTCGGCGATCCCATCGTGGTCAAGGCCACTACGTTATCAGGTGAGATTTTGCTCAACATATCCTTCAAGGATTCCCTACTGAGTTTCATAAGTGGCGGCCCGGAGGATGGGACCACGGAAGCTTGGTACAATTGCTCGATTAGCGCCGTGAACCGATCCGTGTTTCTCGGAAGGCGGGCGCGTGGGTCGATCGTGATAACGTAGTCGTCACGTGTGTGGACGAAGCAATTTAGTTGATTGTCAGAGTTGAGAGGAGAGCCTAGGGCGAGGAGGAGGCAGAAATGAACGATATCCGGACGGCCCCTGCCAATTCCAGATTTCCCGAGGCGCAGAATGGCAGAGTGATGATAACTCTGATCCAGGATCAATTCGCGCGGATGCTTCTTCTTCCGTTCAGCCCATTTCAGAACGGCTGGATGGCCCGTGATTTCATTAGGGACGAGCTCAATCGAGGATTCTGCAAGAAT
>VBBB01000089.1:0-2939 GCA_005882955.1 Candidatus Bathyarchaeota archaeon
ATCTCTGATCGGATGATCCTCCATCGCATACGTTCCTTCCATGACTATCGCGTCCAAGTTCTTGTACTCTGGATCCGCGCCATCGACAAGCCTAGTAGGCTGACGGTTGAAATCGCCAGTGTAGAGGATCCTCTTCCCGTCACTCTGGACGATTGCTTGAGCGCTGCCCGGAATATGCCTGGCGTTTATCAGAGTCACCGAGCCCTTGCCAATATCGGTCGCTTGCTTGTACTGGAGATCACGCTGATGCTTGAGCATAGTCTGCAGATCGATGTACTCGTAGGGTGCATAGTAGCCGCTCAGTTTTAGGAAATCCTTGATGATCAGGTTGGTCAGATTGAACGTCGGCTGAACGCCGTAGAGAGGCACGCCACCAGCAATGTAGAAGATCGGCGCCGAGCCAACATGATCAAGATGAGCATGAGTGAGAACGATCGCCTCCACCTCCTTCGGTGGAATATGCATCGGGAAACCCACGTGATGGTTCACCATCACGCCATAGTCTAGGACTAGATACTTCTCGCCCATGCTAACGGCGAACGCAGACCTGCCTACTTCTTGGCAGGCACCCATAAACCGAATTTTCATCCGAACACCGAGTCAGACTGACGCTGAAACATTTGATGATTCTAAACTCACAATCACCCGGAAGGCTCAGAACACTATGATAAAAGCCCTACAATCATCACGCAAACAAGAGAGATTTAAGCAGCGCCAGAATACAGCAGCTCAGCTCTACCTAGCGGGACCAAATTGACAATTCGCATCCTTGTCGATTCCAAGAATCTGAAAGGGTCCACGCTAGTAACAGGATTTCACGGCGTTGGACAAACAGGATACATTGCAACATCATACATGATTCACGCGCTCAAGGCCAGCAGGATAGGATTCGTAGACGTCTCCAACCCGCCACCATGGGTCGGAACCGCAGAAGGTGGTCTCGTCACACCGTTTGAGGTATACCGTAAAAGCAAAACAGTTCTGATAAAACTGGAATTCTCCCCTCACAGATCAGAGGAAGCTGAGTTCGCAAAGGCTCTTTCTGATTGGGCGGTAAACCAGAAGTTCAAGGACGCGATCTTGATAGGAGGATTGGACAGCGCGTTCAAACAAAACAAGGACGACTTCTGCGTAGTCCCGACTGGTGCATACCTCGAACGTGCGAAACTCTTCAAAGCTCCAATACTAGAGCCTGGTCTCTTAGTTTATGGACCGCTCGCAGTCATGCTTAGCCAGTTCGAAATCCACGATTTTCCCGCGGTCGCAGTCTTGCCATACGCTGAACCCGCCAGAGCGGACCCGGCAGCTGCTGCACTTGCGATCCGCAAGATCTCAAAGGTGTACAACTACAACGTCGATGTGAACGACCTTGTGAAAGACGCCAAGTTCATTGAACGAGAGTTTGACCAAAAGTCGCGGATGACTCGCAAATCTTTGCAGAGAATGTATGCCTAGGCGCGACGAGCTAGTTTCGTCTCTACAGACTTGACGATGGCATCAGGAGTTAGGCTCTCACCGTTCAAGATGGTAAGGAAACGTTTTGCAAATCCCTTCGACAGTTCCGCTTTGACAATTCGCCCATAGACCCCATCTGATACGAAGATCACGCCCTTTGGATGCAGGCTCTGCAGAAATTCTGATACTCTCCTTGCTTTTCCTTGAAGCACGACAGGATCCCCTTCGTTAGGACTTTCGGTCTGCGCTATCGGAAAAGTCTCATCAAGCTCTATCGGGACAGGACCCCACGCGAGAGAGTAAAAAAGAATGGAGATCTTTGGATGATCGTCAAACGCCTTTGCTACTGACTCGTAGCGAGGATCCTCGTGGAAGGGTCTACGCCATCGACCTGGCAGTACCAGAACAAGTGTTCTTCTCTCTTCGACGCTAGGGGAAAGCGTGGAGACGAATCTCAATTTCTCAGGCCTACTATCACTCGATAAGCCAAGATAGAATATTCCGTGCGGTTTGACAGCAGGCGTCGACCTCTCAAGAAATTCCGCATACTGACTGATTCGGGTGAAACACTCCTTCAAAGCTGGATGAGCATGGGAGCGAAGCTCTAGCAGCTCCCAGAGCCTTCCCTTCCTAATAGCCTCCCGGACCCTCCGCAGTTCGGAGAAGCAAGTCCAGAGATTGTGCTGAATCAATCGAGTCTGGGCCTCATTATCCTTAGACCGCATCAGTTCCTCCGGACTAGTGTCTACGCAAGCCGGACACGGACACACGAACTCCACCATATCTCCGAGAAGCAGAGTTCCTTCGGGCGTCAGATATCTGCCCGCACGTGCGTAAAGCGCGTAGGCAGCGGAGTCGAACAGATCACAGCCCAGAGCCACCAGGAATGGAAAGAGAACTGGATGACCCGCACCAAATAGATGGAACGGCTTCCCCTTGGGGAGCACCCCTTTGGCAGCAATGATCATATCAACCAACACATCGTATCGCTGAGTCTCCATCAGTTCCGTAGGACTTCCGAGCGCGTAGATGTCGAAATCTCGCCTAGCCATTAGCTGCGCTGACCGCTCCACCTCCTTCAAGTGAACGCCCCCTTGAACTGGGCCGACCCACAGGATATCCTTCCGAGTAATCACTTCGAGAGCTCGGTCCGCGCGTCTGACAGTCTCATCGACGGTCCATCTTGCACGCGAAGCGTCGCTCTTGAACCCGGTTGGAACGTCCAGAATCACTCCAATGTCAGTGTTAATTTTCTCCTGGTAGGCGACAATTTCCTCAGGAGTGACACCAACATGTCCGTACTCCAGTATCTGATATGCACCAGAGTCGGTGGCGACAGTACTTGGATAGTCCAAAGTTTCGTGAACGTCGACGGGGTCCAAGCCTTGCCGGCCTCGCTTCAACAAGTAGGCATTGGTCATCACCGCATGAATGCCCACTCGATCGAAGAATTCCTTTACTAGAATTAGGTGATGCGGATCCAG
>VBBB01000089.1:3081-6227 GCA_005882955.1 Candidatus Bathyarchaeota archaeon
TGAACTCGTCGAACACCCGTTGGACTCTCTCCGCCGCAGGCCCGGATCCTTCCATAATTCCCTTCTCGTTGACCCGGATCCTATCCATCACAACAATCACACCTGCATCGTCCATGACTCGGACCATCCGGGGGAAGACTCGCTCAAGCCTCTCACCCAAGCTCTGGAGATCGAAGGGTTTCTCAAAACTCGAAATCTGGAGAATAACGCTGCCATTGAGGAAGAGCTTGTGAATGTCCCCCTGCTCTCCCTTCGCGTTCGTCAAGCAGACGCTAAGATGCTCAGTGTCGACGCCGGTAAGAGTCCCCACGTATGTCTTCCCTTGGCTCGTGACGATGCTAACATGCTTTTGCAGAAGGTTGGAGAGTTCTTCCATGAACTTGCGGCCGGCAGTCGAAGACAACTTGGCTACCTTCGGTCGGATTCCGGGACCCGCTATATCATCTTTGGTCCAACCCACCTCGCCGAGCCTTCGCTTCTGACACTATCATCCTCGCCTCGCGCGAATCCTTCGCCGTCCGTATCACCTTGAGTTCATTGGCAGGTATTCTCGCATTGCACTTGGGGCATGTCTTGCTCTTGTAACGAGAGTCCGCCACAAGAAAGGCTCCGCAGCGTGGACATTCCGCAACAATGTATCGATCGATCATAGAATCCTCCTGGAGAGCAAGACGGGGTCGTACTTTCCAAGCCAATTCGGTAAGGACTTCATACTCCATCCCTTGCCGTTATGCAACACGATCAGAATTTCTCTGACGAGGTTACCTGGACTCTTCGCGGTCGCGTCGATCTCGTAGACCCTCCGCTTTCCTAAGACCTTCAACGAATCGTAGAGAGAAAGATCGATAAGTTCCGCTTCCACATTTTCCCAGATCTTCAACTTCGGCCAATTCCTCCCCTTCAGACGCCTGATCAGAACTGGCGGGTCAAGACGTAGAACAACGGCGACCATTCCATGGGTCTTATGAAGGATTGAATTGAATGAGTGTGTCTCAAAGACGATTCTTTTCTCTCTGTGATCCTTGAGATAGCCTTTGAGCATCCATTCTACGGCCCGCTCATTGATCATGTAGGATCGGGCTCTACGATCGAATCCCTTGTGAAGTCCCTGTGTCTTCACCAGGTCGCCCAAGCTAAGAAATTCAGATCCGATCCTCTTGGCTATAAGTTTGCCGACGGCCGTCTTTCCAACTCCCGGCGTTCCAGTCACAATGATGATCTTGGGCAAGGTTTGTTCTGGTGCTCCGGCCGGGACTCTCCGCCCTACGGAAGCTTTTGAACCCGGGTCGCCGGATCGAGAGTCCGGCATACTTTCGGCCATGTGCAGACCGGTCTATACTACCGGAGCAGACGCCCCGGGAAAATATCCTTCAGTTAAGGGTTCGCCTTTTCCAGAAGACTTAGAATCGCTCATGTTGTTTCTCGCGCTAGGATCGCGGCCCGCAACCGCGTAGAACTAGCGTTGCGGTTCTGTTAAGGGGTTGCGAACTTCGCAAACTCTTGACGTTTGGAATGGTCTTCAAGTTTATCGTATCGTTCCGAACCCGCCAAGTTCTCTCATAGTGTTAGCGCATCCCAGAAGGTATTCTCCGACCCCTGCAAGGAGTCTAAGTTGAAGGTTGCTGTTTTTCCGAACCTTATACCATACGGAAGATTTTTCGTTCTCTCTATATTCATTCGGCCGCGTATTATGACCCTTCCTGATTTGTCTAGGACTCGCCTTCCGAGATGGGACTGGGCTGGAACCTTCTTCCAGGCTTCCAGTAGAGTGCGAAGACCTGTTACTCCCCTTGGGGAGTGTTTGCTAAGAGTAAGGAACCCGTTGCGCAACAGAGGAAGCAGGCGCATGCCCCTATGAACGACTCAGGTATATCGTCGAGACCTAACCACAGTAAAATGGAAATCTACAATGACATTCTCGAGGGGATAGACAAAGAATTGAGGAGTAGTCGTGAGGTAAAGCCTACGCGAGTACAGCAACGGTGTAACCTTGCCTACGACAAATTTTCACGTTATTTAGGAGAAATGGCAACCAAGGGACTAATTCATCGAGAACCAATTTCGATTACCGCAAAGGGTTTGGATTTCCTGCAAGACCACAGACGAATCAGCAGATTTGTGCACGAAATTGGAATAAAGTACTTGGGCTACAAAGAATCAACACGTGATGAAAGAGAAGATTATGGACCAATAAAGTTCCTTGACAACCTACCGCCGAAAAGTCATTCGGTGCTTCTCTGTGACGATAAGAAATATGCGGAATTGGTAACGTCTTACTTCATATTGAAGGGACTCGAAAGAGGAGAAACGTGTGTCTACCTCACGCTCGAACGTCCGGAAAAAGTCGAGGGAATATTGTCTAAGAGTGGAATAAATGTAGAATCCTTCAAGCAAAGAAACCTCCTACGTGTACACACGATCAAACATTCCGATGTCAATGAAGGGAACCCGTACGACAATCTCAGAAAGGTGATCCTAGAGTCTACCATCGGTCTGAGACCTCCATTCCGCTTTTATCGCAATTTTGTACCAATCGAGAAGTCGGTTAAGGGCATGAAGCTAGAGTTGGTCTACGAACGGTTGCTTCATGAGCACTTCAAGAGTCTTGATCTTTCGCTTATGTGCAGACATGATCTCAGTGAGATAGACAAATCAGAGCGTACGGATTTTGTTGAGACACTCTTGAAGAGCCACAACCAGGTAATTTATGCCTCGGAACCCGAAAAGGCAATTGCGTTTGACCCTTCATTACTTGAGAGCGAGCAGTGACTATCCAAGAAGACAGAAGACTTAGTGACGCGTAAGGCTCAAACGGGCCTAATCTGAAAAACGATGAGGGCTCCAGCCCGATCGCCCTATGAGTCCATCTTCTTCTTCTGTAACGCGAAGATAACTTCGGTGTCGCAGACGCACATTTCACATTGCTCATCAGGGCATTGCCATAGCCCGTACTTTCCTTCCTCATCCGCGGCCTGCTTCATCTCTTTCCCGCATAGGGGGCAGTTCATTTTTTGGTTTTTCCCCTATCAGTGATAGACCGGGAAGCATGGGCTGAGTCAGACTATTTCAGTCAGTCTTACAGATGGGATGCCTCTTTCGAAGGCAAACTCTACTCCGTGAATGTTGGTGAAGGGTTTGACTCCGTA
>VBBB01000090.1:0-4415 GCA_005882955.1 Candidatus Bathyarchaeota archaeon
AAGACCTCGCCGCGTTGTACCAATACTGCCCGGGATGCGGGAGCGCCGTAAGGGTCCTCTAACAGCTCTCGAGTTGAATACGGATCTAAAACGATTTCTGTCGAGAGTTTAGAGACCCGGTTTCTCGTCGAAGCTCTTCCTTCTTACAGCGACTCCTCAAACTTCTCGCCCAGACGTGATCAGGACATCTGTATGACTTGGTTCTCAATCCAAACATTCGATCACTGATTCTTCTCCCGCACAAATAACTTCCCAATCTCTACAAGTCTGGATCTACAAGGACATGGAACAGACTGAAAGCTTGAAAAGGGCCCTTGCGAATATGAGCAACCTTTGAGACGACGATAGTGGACGATGGCAGAGTCGCCGTATTAGCCCTCGAGGACGGAACCATTTTTCGAGGGAGAAGCTTCGGCGCTCGATTAGATGCCTCCGGAGAGGTCGTCTTCAACACTTCAATGATAGGTTACCCAGAACTCCTCACGGACCCATCCTATCACGAACAGATTGTGGTGATGACCTACCCCATTCTCGGATCTTACGGAGTCCCGCCATATTCGCTATGCGACGAACATGGGCTACCTCTTCACTACGAATCTGACTCCATCAAAGTCAGAGGCTACGCGATCCACTCGCTCTCAAGACCTAGTCATTGGTCCAGTGACAGGACGCTCGAGGATTGGATGGACCAGGAGAAAGTGCCCGGAATCCAGGGGATAGACACGCGGGCAGTGACTCGCAAGATCAGAACCAACGGAACAATGCTTGGACTCTTGAAGACATCCGACAACGAAATCGGCCAAGAGCAGGTCAAAGAAGAGCTCAGCCGGCTCACCGACCCGAACAATAAGGACCTCGTCAGAGATGTCACGCCCTCCGAGCCGATACATTATGTCAACAACTCTGACGCGACCGTAGTCGTCTTGGACTGTGGCATAAAATATGGGATAGTCAGAAGCCTACTTGCCTCCGGGGCGAGCGTCGTTCGTGTCCCCTACGATTATTCCGTAAATGAAATTCTCGAGTTCGAACCTAGGAGAATCGTCATCAGCAATGGACCCGGAGATCCGAAAAAGTGCACGCAGACTATCGACACGGTGAGAGAGCTACTTGAGACGGACATTCCTATCTTGGGAATCTGTCTTGGAATGCAAATCCTCGCCTTGGCAGCGGGAGCGGACACCTACAAACTGAAGTTCGGACACCGCGCAGTCAACCATCCATGTCTTGATGTGCAAACCGGTAGGTGCTACATCACAACTCAGAACCATGGCTATTCAGTTAGCTCTGAGTCACTGGCGGAAACGAAATTCTCGGCAAGATTCGTAAACATCAACGACAAGACAATCGAAGGAATCTCCCACGTAGAGAAGGCGATCACCGGTGTCCAATGGCACCCGGAAAGCTCGCCAGGTCCCTACGACACAAGATTCCTCTTCGACCAATTCATGGAGGGAGCACCTGCATTTTGAAAATCCGTGAACTAAAGAAAGTCCTCATTGTCGGTAGCGGAGCGATAAAAATAGGGGAAGCAGGCGAATTTGACTACTCGACTTCTCAAGCCATAAAGGCCCTTCGAGAAGAGGGAATTCAAACTGTCGTAGTGAATCCGAATATAGCCACAATCCACACTGACAGGAAATTCGCAGACAAAGTCTACTCGGTTCCAATAAGAACCGAGTTCATCGAGCAGATCATTGAGGAGGAGAAGCCTGACGGAATACTGCTCGGCTTCGGCGGCCAGACAGCGCTGAACTGTGGAGTCGAACTAGCCGAGAGAGGCATTCTGGAAAGGCACAAGCTCCGAGTCCTCGGAACGAGCATTAGAAGCATCGAACTCGCCGACAATAGAGAACTTTTCAAGACTACAATGCAGGAAAATGGGATTCCCGTTCCGAAGAGCAGGAAAGCATCTGATCTTGAGACCGCGATAGCAGCCGCAAAAGAGATCGGATATCCAGTCATCGTGAGGGTCGCCTATACATTGGGCGGGCAGGGAAGCGGAGTCGCCTTCGATGAGGCAAAACTGAGAGAGATAGCACAGCGAGGATTAGCCTACAGTAGAATTCGACAGATTCTAGTCGAAGAATATCTGGACAAGTGGAAAGAGGTCGAGTACGAGGTCATGCGCGACCAGGATGACAACTGCACCATTGTCTGCAACATGGAAAATCTCGACCCCATGGGTGTCCATACTGGCGACAGTATCGTTGTCGCTCCATCCCAGACGCTCACCAACAGAGAATTCAACAACCTCAGATCTACAGCCCAGAGAGTCATCCGGGCTCTTGGAATCATTGGAGAATGTAACATCCAATTCGCGTTAGACCCGCAAAGTGAAGACTTTCGAGTCATAGAAGTCAACTCCCGATTGTCTCGCAGCTCAGCACTCGCCTCGAAAGCAACCGGCTACCCCATTGCCTACATCGCCGCCAAACTATCGATCGGCTACACCCTTCCCGAACTTACCAACAAAATAACAGGAGTCACGAGTGCGTGCTTCGAGCCCTCTCTGGACTACATTGTCGTAAAGGCTCCCCGCTGGGACTTTCGAAAGTTCAGTAAAGCCAGTAAAGGAATCGGCACCCAGATGAAGTCCGTGGGTGAGGTCATGGCGATTGGAAGATGCTTCGAGGAAGCCGTCCAGAAAGCAATACGAATGTTAGACTTGGGGAGAGAACTCACTGAGGTAAGAGATCTTGGATCAGAAGAGAGCTGAGTGAGCCAACAGACCAGAGAATCTTCTACACGGTTAAGGCTCTCAAGTCCGGGATGACCATCGAAGAAGTCTCGAAACTCAGCGGAATCGATCCCTGGTTCCTCGACAAGATTCAAAACATAATACACATGGAACATCGAATTACGAACGAACGTCTGAGAGACGACACTATCAGAAGCGCCAAAATTCTTGGATTCTCCGACGCGAGAATAGGGCGCCTCGTAGGGAAGACCGCGGACAATGTTCGCCAATTTCGAAAAGCCAATCGTATCGTCCCTTTCACTAAGCAGATCGACACACTCGCCGCTGAATGGCCGACCAATACAAACTACCTCTACCTAACTTACGGGGGGAGCGAAGACGACATCGTCCATTCCGAGAAAGATCGCATAATAGTCTTAGGTTCAGGCTGTTACAGAATCGGATCAAGCGTAGAATTTGACTGGTGCTGCGTCAACATGGCGCTCGCGCTAAAAGGTTCGACTAGGGAGGTGATTATGGTAAATTGCAACCCAGAAACGGTATCGACTGACTTTGACGTTCTGGACAAGCTATACTTCGAGGAGCTGACCCTCGAGAGAGTTCTCGATATTATAGACAAGGAAAGACCCGCGGGTGTGGTGGTCAGCGTAGGAGGACAGACCGCCAACAACCTCACTATAGGACTAGCTAAGCATGCGAGAATACTTGGAACATCGCCGACGAGTATCGACACTGCCGAGGACCGGTCAAAGTTCAGTCTGCTTCTTGACAAACTCGGAGTGCAACAGCCTGAATGGAGTGGAGTAGAAAACATGGGCGATGCTAAGAAGTTCGCTCAGAGGATTGGCTACCCTGTCCTGATCCGACCGTCATACGTTCTGTCCGGCGCAGCAATGAACGTGGCATTCGATGAGAAGCAGCTAACAGGATACATCGAACAAGCTGCAAAGATTTCCAAGGATTACCCGGTAGTGATATCCAAATTCCTGAGTGGAGCTCGAGAAGTAGAGGTAGATGGTGTCTGCGATGGGAAGAATGTCTTCATTGGGGCGATCGTGGAGCATGTGGAGAACGCCGGAGTACACTCTGGAGACGCTACTATGAGTATTCCAACCCTGACCATCGGAGAAGCAACTAGACAATGCATAGTCAGATATTCTGAGATGATCGCGCAGACGCTTCTAATCAAGGGTCCTTTCAACATCCAATTCTTGGTGAAGAATGGCGACGTCCAGGTGATAGAGTGCAACCTTAGAGCGTCTCGAAGTATGCCATTTGTTTCAAAGATGATAGGGACAAACCTGATGGACCTTGCTGCCATCGCAATCATGGGCGGGACGATCAAGCCAGGCGAGGGAATATCCTCCGGCTTCGGAGTGAAGGCCCCGCAGTTCTCATTCACTCGACTCGACAATGCGGACCCGATAACCGGAGTGGAGATGGTATCAACCGGCGAGGTCGCATGCTTCGGAGACACGTTCCAAGATGCTTTCATCAACGCGCTTATCGCCAGCAACTTCTACGTTCCTAGGAAGGGCGATGCAGTCCTCATCAGCATGGGCGAGACTCGTAAGGGGATAATTCCATACGCCCGGTTGCTCGCGGAGAACGGGTATCGAATTTATGCGACCCGGCATACAGCTGAAGAGCTCGCTGGGAAAGGAATAAGATCGACTACGCTTTACAAGGTTCGAGAGCGTAGGAAGCCGAACAT
>VBBB01000090.1:4438-8362 GCA_005882955.1 Candidatus Bathyarchaeota archaeon
CCACGAGAAAGAGGCTGAGTCGCGATTGATCCTGCGTGATGAGTATATCATAAGAAGAAAGGCTGCGGAATTTGGAATCCCGGTAGTGACGAACTTGGAGCTTGCCCGGGCGCTTGTCAAAGCTCTGGTAGGCTACAACGGTAGGATCGCCCACCCTGCCTCGTCGGATGCATTGGACCAAACTGCGCCCGCTTCGCCTAATGGGGCCCGTAAAACTGGGAGCCTGAATGCACGCCAACCGATGACGGTTAGTCCTGGTGTCTGAACCTAAGAATCGTGCCTTTGAGGCAGACCCGACGTAACTTCAGCCCAACCTCTGGTTCCTGTCTCAGTCTCCGTAACAGCTGATAAGTCTCCGGAATCCTTTGTCCTGGTCAGAGCCTCCGAGATTCTGCGCAGCACCTCAACCAACAGGCTCCCTTCGCGTTGCCTGATAGCTGATCTTCCTAGAACATTGCGAAAAGCTCTCGTGAGCAGAGCTCTATCATGCTCCTCTATCCCAGACCGGAGAGCCGAGTCGGACAAGAATCCGAGAATTGTCTTCTTCAATGGTTCTGAAGCAAGCCCGTCCATTGACGATGCGCTCGCTGCAACGTGCAGTTCGTAGAAGACTATCGCTGCCGCATGGGACAAGTTCAGCGTCTGATATTCCGAGACTGCGGGAATGGTTAGCGTCGCGTCACAATGACCGAGTTCTACATTGGTNNNTACCGAACACTATCCCGACCGTTCCTGCTCGATTTTTCAGAACATTGCCGAGTTCTCGAGGCGTCACGGGTTTTCGAACAAGATTGGAGGCAGCGTATGATCTCTGCGCTGTGGTTCCGATTGAGAGCTGTAGACCTTCCAACGCGTCTTGGAGCGAGCGATGCTCAACTATGGAGTCGAGAACATCCTGCGCATGGCCGCCCCGCATCCTTCCACTTGGACCAAGAACTGTTCTTGGATTGACGAGGTGAAGGTTCGAGAGTCCAAAGTTCTTCATCGCTCGGGCAACAAATCCGATCGACTCCTCGAAACTTGGCTCCACAAGCACGACACGGAAATCGGCCAAAGAGATCGAGACGCACTATCCTCACCGTCTTCTTAAGTCTGGGCGGAGTTGATCTATGGGTGGTTTAGGAAGACCGTCTCTACGTAATTGCCAAGAATCCTGCTCGCGACGATTATGACTACTCCGAGGACTACCATCTTTATCGCGGATTTGGCGGCTGACTGTTTCAGAGACGCTCCCCGGAATGCGCCCAGAAACGAAAGTAGAGTAATGCCCAGGAGAATGGAGACAGAGACTGAGTAGGATTGCGCGATCAAGACCAAAGGGAGCAACAGAGCTAGAGATGCGATTGACGAGGTTCCCGATGTTACCAATCCCGATAAAAGTGCGCGGCGGTGCACCTTTGATAGCAGACTGTGAAACATTGCATGCTCCTTTTTCGTTGGGACCCTTTTCTGACTATTGCCGTTGCTTGACTTTCGAGCTCTAAGGTTCTTCGAGTTTTCCCAAGCGTTGAGGAGACGGGTCTTCTTCTCCGTTGTCTCAGAGAGGTAGGTCGCTGCAAAAACAGAGAGCGCGCCGGCGGCGGCGCCTCCCATCCCGGTAGTGAATATTTGCAAGTTTGTGAGTGCGGCTGCCCCACCAGCAGCAATTATTCCCAAGACTGAGAAGATTCCGTCGATGGAACCGAAAACCAGCTCGGCCATGAGGCTCCCTGTATCAAGAGCAATCAGTTCTGTAGTCTGAATAGCCATAACACTCAGCCCCGGGGGCCTGAGGTATCTTAGGAGAATGCTCAGCTTGAGCATGCTGTTACCGTTCGGCATTCGTTAAGGAAAACCACTCGGGCCAACATATGGTAGAGCGCATCCTGGAGTCTCGATCACCCGCCCGAGGGCTAGATTCTGATATCCCGATCTGGAAAGCTGTGCGCGGGTTCGATGGGCTAGGCTATGACCTGGCCGAGGAGCCCCGCTTTTTCGCAGTCGAAGCATCTGTAGGTGCGCTCGTTCTTCCATTTGCCAGAAGAGTCGAGAACCAGTTTGTCCTGGGAATTTAGTTCATTGTAATCGAACTGACCGCCGCACCTATCGCAGACGAATTCTGCCAAAACTACCAGGGATGAGGGTCCGTATCGCTGCTCATAAACAGTCGTCGGCATCGACAAGGCCTTTTTGCAAGCGCTTCGGCCCGTAACCCATTTTACCATCCAGCAACACCCTTCAATCACTATTGTCAGTTGTTTCGGACGCGGATAAGAGTAAGAGGATCCAGCAGACTTTCGTCGAGTTCAACGAGTCATGGCTCGTCTACTGGGACGCATACATTGACCTTCAAAACCAGTTGTACGACAGCTTGAAGGCCGCGCGCGACGTGACCTGGTTGGGCGCGACCGACTCCGCCAAGATGAGCGAGATCAACGCCGCTCAGCGCCAGCTGTTCTCTACAATGCCCAGGCGTCTCGACTATGTGCCTCTTGGACAGATCAATAGGAGCATGGACTACGCTCTCAGCAAGATAAACGAATTATTGAGTGCACTCTTCTCTGAGAAGGAGAAGTGTAAGCGCCTAGAAACCGCGATTGATATCCTGACTGAGAAAGCAAACAGAACCAAACAAGAACTACAGACAGAGGAGTAACCCCAACCTCTCTGGATCCATAGGAAGACTACTCGCCTCTATTCAGATTTCTTGGAGCCGGGGGTGGGAGTTGAACCCACCTTAGCCATCCGTTGTGGGATGTTTACTACGGGTTGCTACGAGCCGCGTCTGCAGCCCGTCGCCTTATCCGATCGGCCTTCGGTGGACAAGCCAACCCCGGCCTAGTTTGGCCCCCGGCAAAAACAGGGACCCGACCGTCGTTCGTATAAGCTTGATGAAGCAAGTTACCCAACAATAACCGTCCATTCTAGAGATCAACTCGCATCCTTCATGATCGACCGTATTGATCGGAGAGTTTGACCCCACAGTTTTATAGGCCCATTCCCGTTTTCTCCGAAACGGACACTAGGATTTCTCGGAGAACCCACGGAGCTTGTCCGGAATAGACGCGGTCAAAAAGATCGTTGAAACCGAAGCACAAGCCCGCAGAATCGTCGACGAAGCATCAGCAAAAGCTCAACAGATAATTTCCGAGACCCGCGAACAGGCGGAACGAATCAGGCAAGAAGCCACCGCGCGTGCTCAACAACAGAGAGAGGAGATACTCCGCCAGGCGAAGAACAAGGCCGAGGCAGAAGCTCTGCAATCAGACAAGGAGACGGAACAGATCCTGAACACTTACCGAAAGCTCTCTGAGGAGAGAAAAGCAACCGCGGTCAGCAAGGCTGTAGAATTGATTCTGAACGCGTGAACACAATGTCAGAATCCCTAGAGAAATTACAGAATCGAATTCTCTCTGACGCCAAGCAGAAGGCCGACGAAACAATCAAGGACTCTCAGGCAAAGTCCCAGCAGATTCTCGAAGAGGCAAGGCAGAGAGCCCAGAAGGAGTCTGAAGAGATGATCGCTAAAGCGAATGTGGAAGCGGAGTCCATTCGAAGAAGCATCCTGAGCTCAAAAGTCCGCGTGAACCGGCTCAGAATTCTCGACGAGAAGAACCGAATCGTCGAGGACATAATTCATAGTGTTGAAGACCAGCTTTCAAGAATCTCAAAGTCAGAACAGTTCGAAGAGACCGCTCAGCGCTTCGTGACGGAGGCGGTGAAAGCAGTAGATACTGATCAGCCGGTTGTTAGAATCGGATTCAGAGACGCGAGCAAAAAGAGTTTAGATGGAGTATCGAGAGTCCTTCCGAAAGGAGGGAAACTTGTTATCGACGAGAAGCCCATCGACAACCTGGGCGGAGTAGTTGCAACAGATCCTGAAGGCAGAGTCGTCTTCAACAACACCTTCAAGTCTCGCCTCGAGAGGCTCGACAACCAGCTCCT
>VBBB01000090.1:8461-8983 GCA_005882955.1 Candidatus Bathyarchaeota archaeon
CCTTCTGGGATATGCTGGCTCGAAGAGACTCTTCCATCTGACAGAGATTGAGGATGATAGTATTCCTGAGGGAGCGAAACGCTACGAAGCACTTGAACTCCAAGCCAAGTCCTCCACGATAAAGAGCCGACTAACAACTCTCACCACAGCCCTCAAGGTCGCCGGGGCGACCTTCGAGAATCTCGATGCGCCAGTCAATAACATCGAGGCACTCACAAGATTTCTTGACGAGGAGACCGGGAAGCTTGAACATTCGGTCCGAGAACTCGAGGGTGCCGAAGGGAAGATTCAGACAGAGAAAGAACAGGCCTCAGAACTCTCACGATTCCTCTCAGGCCTAGAAAACGTCGGGGTCTCACTAGACGCAACAGCCGGACGCGGATTCCTTGCAAGCCTTGTCGGAGAAGCTGGCGCCGAAACAATTCCTACACTCCAGAAGGATCTCGACCGGATCACCCAGGGAAATCTGATCTTCGCGATTACCAATACATCAGAAGAAACCCAGACGTTCCTCGCCATTTT
>VBBB01000091.1:0-4822 GCA_005882955.1 Candidatus Bathyarchaeota archaeon
AGCGTTTGCCCATCTCCTCAATCTCCCGCATGACAGTCTCCGCGGGGTCTAGGGTTTGCTTCGACGGCGGCATCGGTTCTAGGGGGAAGGATACTGATAATTGAGCCAATCGGTACGGTCCCGGGAACGTCCTACGCGGCAAAGGACCCGTCCCAATCTCTGTGGGATGAGAGACTTATCGTAACACAAGACCCCGCTCCAGGTAGAGTTCTTTTTGTTGAACTCCGTTGGTCACTTATCCTTTCTTTTTTGGCTATCTTTCTTTTTTCTACTGACTATTTCTCGACCCCCCGGGGGTATGTCAAAACAAAAAAAGTCCATCACACTTTATCGAAATTCTAGTCTTGAAAATCGCCTGGAACAAGCCCTGATCCCGAATCGGGGCAGGCGATTTGAGATCGCGACTTTTTCACGCTGATCTCTACGCTTAATCTGCGATCAGAAAAACGGTCGATAGTTCTATTCTGCGCCCAGAACCGATAGACTCCCCTGGAACAGTTTCAACTGGCGAGACCCCTCCCCGAAAAATGTCAAAAGTAGTTGCTCCTCGCGACACAAAACTCGACTCTGGGACGCAATTAACAGAGAGAAATCTCTCCTCCGTCCCGGGGCTCTTCAGAGAAAAAAGTCCGCAGACTGTACCGTTTCAAATCCGACAGGCGCACAATATGCTTGGGTCGGGAATCTGGGCAGGCGTTTTGCTGTTTGGGGATTCTGTAAGCCCTAATCCTTCGACGGCCTATTCTCGTTGTCCTTTGCGGGTAGTTGTTTGAGGAATTCTCTAGGATACTCCTTTGTGTTGAGCAAGGAGAGGAATCTTCCCTTCCTAATCGACTCTCTAGCACCCTCAAGCTCCTTCCTCTGGGCCAAGTGATCGTGCACCTTCGCCTTAGCAAGAACGTCAAGCACCTTACCCTCGTAGAACGGTTCTAGATCCTTCCCTTGACAGACGGCACAGTCACAGTTAGTATTGTTATTCCGGATCGCCTCGTAGTCCTTCTTCTTCATACTACCCCACCCCTTACGATCAAACACGTTGATGACCTCCTTCGTCAACGGCGTGGGCGGTGGAGGAACAATCCAACGGGAGAAGGAATCAATCCCAAACATTGGAAGAATCATGCCTTCGCTGCACGTCAATAGGCCGCGTCCGAACCTGACCTTCGGCGGAGTCTGCAACGCGTGAACCCAGACCTCCGGCTTCCGCTTCTTGAACTCCTCGATCCCTCGCAGCGCGTGGTAGTAGAATCCTCCGCGAAGATCGAAGCCGATCATTGACGGCTGATGCTTCTCGACAAGAGCCAAGAGTTTGGCAGACGTCTCCTTGTTCTCCGTCGCTTGTATGACCGGCATCATGGGCTTGTCAACGCCGCGTTCTTCCATCCATCTCTCAGCAAAACGAAGTTGAGCCTCGTAGTCTTCGAGAGAGAAGTCGAGCGAGTGCTGGACCGTGATGATGTCTAATCCCGCGAGATATTGAAGGTCGAGCAAGGTCTTCAGATCCTCAGTCTTCGTAACAGCCGCTCCGCCCTTGAAAGCAAGGTACAACATCCGAATAGCATCAGGCGCAGTCACCTTCGACAGAAATCGCGCCATCGATTTCAGCGCGTCCTCTTGAGTCAGAATCTTCTTCACCGTGACGAGCAAGAACAGCAATCTCGCCCGGCAGAGGATCCTTGACACCCGCGGGCTTCAGAGCGTTACGCTCCGGACTAATCGGGAACCTGTTCGGTAACGGTATTCTGTGCTGGCCGATCCTCAGCTCGGACTGGCTCGCGCTGGTCTTCTCGTCGGTCTTGATCTGCGCAAGCTGGACTGTCGACATAACGTTCTGGAAGAGGTAGGGGTGGTAGAAGAATGTTCTACGGCAGAACCGAAAGTACTAGTTCGCAGACTCGGAGCCTGCACCCGTGTCTTGGTCTGACTGTTCCATGTTCTCGACGCCCGACGCGGCTTGGTCATCTTGAGACTCGCCAGACGCTTGATTCGCAGGTTCACTCTCTATAGGTTGAGAGCCGCTCAATTCTTCTGCCGCTGGAGAGGCTAAGTTCGCCTCTTCCGTAGTAGGTGCGGATGCCACGCCCAGCAATGCACTGCTCGGAATCTTGAGATGACTTCTGAGCAACAGCATGAGCGTCAAGGTCCCGACCGCAAACACGATACCGTTGACGATTACTGAGAGTCCGGCTCTTGTGAGGGATCCTTGAAGAATGAAGTAGAACTGGGAGACAGCGTATACAGACCCGAACGAGAAGACTAGGAAGGGAAGCACCTGACTCAACCGACGGTTGGCACGATTGACCGTTTTCCGAGCAAACGTCTGCATAGCACCTAGGATTGAGATAACCATCAGCCCGGCATCGATGATCGCGTTGGACGGCTCGTTCTGCGTTACGAGACCCATCAACAGCGTCGTTGCTCGATAGAGAAGATATCCCCACACTACCAGGAATGTTCCGCCTGCGAAGATTGCCGCTTGGGGCTTGCCGTTCTTGATATTCTTCCATCCCCACACAACCGTCAAGAAATACGTAGCCACCAGCATGAGCGTCACCACCATGGTCCATAAGAGAATGTCAGTCCCCGCTCCACTAACATTCGCGTAGTTCTGGTTGGCCCAAGACGAAATCTCCCAGACACCTATTGCCAGCGGAGCTATTGGGAGGAAGAGAACCGTCATCCCGAGGGTCCGCATCATCCTTTTGACGAAGCCGTTTCCGACAACACCCTCTTCGAACTTGAGCATCGCATGAGTAACTGGATTCGCGATGAAGTATGCTTGAGACAGTATCCACGCGTAGAATATCGCAATGAAATATGGAAAGACAGGTAAAGCCTCGACAGATCCCGCCTGGTAAATCCAGTACGAGATTCCCGCAACAACTGGACCGAAGACTAGTGCGAGGATGATGACTCGTCGCTTCATATTCGTGAAGAGAATCGAGGTTCTGAATTTTTCAGACAGCGCTAGTGGCGCTAGGACAAGATAGGTTGCGGAGGCGCTTGCTCCGATAACAAACACAACAGTCCATGTGCTAGCAAGCCCAAGGAGCCGGCCGACGTATGAAGCTGCAAACAGGAAACTCAGAACGCCCATAAAGAGCAGCGTATGCCCGCGGATCCCGGGAGCTAGAAGCAGTTGAAGAGAGCTCGGCAAGTGAAATCTAGAATGTCTCTCCGTCGGAGAAATTGCCAGCTCGTTCACCTAACCACTTCGATCGGCGCAGAGTTCAGCCTCACATTAGAGCTAATGACGTGAGCGATACCATAATCGCGCAAGCGTCGTTACTCGCAACCGACTACCACAAGTCAAATGAGCTTATAACAAAGAGGATCAACCGGAGCGTAATTCGAAGCTGATGACGATGGAGCACTATCATCCGAAAGATGAGATGAAGAGGTACGTCCGAGCCTTCATCTATTTAGCGACCAAGCTCGGCAAAGAAAAGTCGGTCGCAGAGGATCTGTGGGGAATCCCAGAGATAAAGGAGGTTCACATTATCCCAGGCAAGTATGACATCCTAGCCGTGGCCGAGGTGGAGCGGAAGCTCCTGGAGCCCGACTCGCACAACATCTACTGGTTCCTCTTGTCTCGTATCGAGGGTATTGCGGGAATAGAGGATACTTCGACGATCATTCCAGTAATCTCGATGTCCCACTGGTCCCACTAGAAAGCAGTGGACCTAGAAGTAGATTAGACGAGGCCGCTCTCGGCTCTGTTTCCCGCTCAACAAAGACGTGGCCGGCAAAAACCTACTTAATCTCCGATGGTCCGGTCACTCTCAGGAAAAGCAGCGCAACACTCCGGGCTGTTTCTCCCGGAGACACGTTCGTTAACTTAGCGGAGCCAGAGTAGCAGAATCCTGTTTCTCAGGATTGCTTCGAACATCGAGTCCCGTGCGGTCCGTAACGGCAGTGGACGAGGTCGGGAGACACGTCTCTTACGCTCTTCCATAACATATCCATACAAACCGGACATCCGACCGGATAAAAGAATAGTCAACCAGCACTACTCTATTACCTCTCATTACTCACACCGTTTCTGTGGATACTACAGGACATTCTGTTGATTACGAGACCTGGAATCATCAGGTCTTGTGGGATCAGCGGCTCAGCTGGTCGAATTGTCAGTGGAGATGCATTTCTTCATCTGGGCGAGGTTGCCCTCGGTGCAGGTCAGTCCACATCATAGGCGTTCAACCAGCCCGTAGGCTTTTGGAACGCCATCCGAAACATTTGGGATTCCATTATATTGGCTTGACCCTTCAGATCGGAGATTCGACGGCTCTCCGGACATGTCAGTTCTCAAAAAGCCTTAATGGGATACAAACAACCGCGGCGAAACTAGGTCCTCGAAACGTCGAATCCAAAATACGAAGCTCCTACTTGGGATGAGATCTATCAGATGCTTCTTGATCTGGCGCAACAGATCAAAAAGGACCGGTACAAGCCAGAAATTATCGTGGGGGTCTCGCGAGGAGGCTGGCCCCCCGCCCGAGTCATGAGCGACCTCCTACAGAACCCGAACCTAGCGAACATGAAAGTCGAATTCTACAAGGACATCGGAGTTCGAAACAAAAAGCCACGGATAACCCAGGCGGTTACAATGGAGGTCGTAGGAAAACGGGTCCTCGTCGTCGACGACGTCTCAGACACCGGCCACAGCCTCAGAGTAGTAGCAGACCACTTACAACGAAAACCGGTCAAAGAACTCCGAGTCTGCACCATATACTTGAAACCCCAGAGCATCTACCGACCCGACTATTACTCGCGAACTACTCGCAAATGGATCATCTTCCCATGGGAACGGTTGGAAGCGGTT
>VBBB01000091.1:4872-7082 GCA_005882955.1 Candidatus Bathyarchaeota archaeon
AAGATCAATGCTCTTAATAGAAAGATTGACAACCACTGCCTACTCCGCTTAGGCTTCTCTAACGCCATAATCTCAGACCCCGAACAGACACTCAAACAACTACGCTCTATCAACAATCAAACAGAAGTTCAACTAGTAAAAGCGGACTTAATCGCGGGACCAGAACATCTGCAATTCGCCGCCCGGAACGCATTCCACTCGTTCAAAGGAAAACGTAGGAGGTCGAAGAGCCTTGCAATGGAACTCTTACTCTACATCAGCTGCCAACGCCAGATCGCGAAAGCCATCAGATTCTTGGGAGTCGATTCAAAGGATTCCCGAATCGCTATTGTCGCATTGTCCGAGTCAAGAGCGGCTCTCGAAGAACTAGCTCGGGAAGCACAATCGATCGTCGGGGGCACACCAGACGACGATTTAATCGAGATCCAATCAGAACAGAGAGTGGCAAGGCTGCAGCGCTCGTACGGTATCCCTAGTAGGGCGATGGAAGCGGCTAGGTTTGAGGGAGAGACCGATTCGTCGGTTCTGAAACGATTGATAGTCGAACGTTCAGCCTTGCTGGACATTCAAGACTAGAGACGCCTCTTCTCCTTCTCAATACCCAGAATTCCACGCGGCGAAATGACGGATACTCCAGCAACATCTCCGATCACTTCAATCAAGACTATCTTGTCAGGATTCCGCAGCTCAACCTTTCGTGGAACCTTAGACGCGACCGCGTCAATGATCTCTTTAGAAGAAACCCGGCTCCGACGCTTCTCCAACGAGACCCTGAATGTCTCATCAACACCCACCTGTCCCGCGCGGTTGACAACCGCTGCGCCAATACTAGGAATGTCACAAGGAACCACCTCTTCCACAGGTTTCACCTTGAGAATGTATCTGAACTGCCAAGGCCTATACTTGAGAACCGGCCGGAGCTTCGAGACTACCTTGACCGGATCGAGCGACGTCTTGGCGACTGTAAGTCCACTCACGAGCGCAAAGTCAGTCTTAGGAGAAGCGTCGCCAAGCTCCCCCAACAAATAACGAATCTCATGGTTCGCCTCTCTCTCATTTCCTCGGGCGCTAGATAGGAGGAGATTGAAGTCGTGGATCAAGAGTCGCGAGAGCCTAAGAGGCTCGCCTTAGGGTAGCGCCTTAAGAATATCATCTCGAGAAATCGCGACCTCCCTGAGCACCGTAAGTTCGCCTCCGAGAACTCTAAGAACGGTAGATTCTCTGGCGAGCGGAGTAGGACCCCCATCAAGGACCAGGTCTATGCGCCCTTCCAATTCTCTGAGTACATCCCACGCCGTAGTCAGTGACTGGCGTCCCGAGATGTTTGCACTAGTCCCAACGATCGCTCCACCAGACTCCTGAATCAACGTTCTAGCCGTTTCATGGTTTGGGATTCTAAGTCCAACAAGTTGAGAACCGCCGGTGACCGTTGCTGGGAGGTTGCTTCTCATCCGCACGACCAGCGTCAAGGGACCCGGCCAGAACTTACTCGCAAGCGCCGCTGCAACTTCGTTAATCTCGCCAATCCTCTCCGCTTCGGCAAGAGAGCTTACGAGAACTGGGAGCGAGCCCTTCACGCGTTCTTTGGCCTTGACAAGTCGATCGACCGCGTCGGCATCGAATGGGTTGCAGCCCAGCCCATACACAGTGTCGGTTGGATAGGCTATGAGCCCTCCTTCATGAACGAGTCTAGCGGCTTCTCCGATATCGACTAGGCTCGTTCCGATCAGCCTTGTCATAGCACGTGCTCCCTTTTAGCGAGGGGACGCTTATATCCAATGCATCAGCGCTCCGGCGCGAACGTGCGACCTTCCGAGCTAGTAATCATAGTTCATGGAGGAGCTGGTGACTGGCCTTCGAAGCTTCACAAGCAAGGATTGAGTGGAGTAGGGATCGCGGCTGATCGCGGCTTCCGCATCTTGTCTAAAGGAGGCTCTGCCGTAGATGCGGTGGAGGCTGCGATTGTTGTGATGGAAGACAACCCAGTGTTCAATGCTGGGAGAGGCTCGACACTCAATCTGGTGGGTGAGATCGAGACTGATGCTGCGATCATGGATGGCAAGACGCTCAAAGGAGGGGGCGTCGCTCTTCTGAGAGATATCAGGAATCCTATCAAGGCAGCGAGAATTGTCATGGATAAGACCGATCACGTTCTCATCGCTGGCGAAGCGGCTAGAAAACTAGCACTGGCGAATGGACTAGCGAAGTCG
>VBBB01000092.1 GCA_005882955.1 Candidatus Bathyarchaeota archaeon
TGGGTCCAGTGAAGACTCCATACATCTCGATAAAGCCCGTCTCGAATGTTGATAGCGCACTTGTCGGCCGGGTCCTATACCAGGTCGAGAAGGATTAGGAGCATCAAAAAGAAGACTTGACTGAGACGCTCGAACAGGTACCGAGAATCCCGACGGGTCCTAGACCTGCTCGACTGTGTCCTGAGTGTAAGGGTTCGAAGCTCATCCGCGACTATGATACAGCCGAGGTCGTCTGTATGACCTGCGGTTTCGTGGTTACTGACAAGATTGCTGATTCTCGGCCCGAATGGCGCGCGTTTGATGATGAGCAGCGGGCGAAACGTGCTCGTACTGGCGCGCCAATGACGTTTACCATTCATGATAAGGGTCTATCCACCATCATTGACTGGAGGGATCGCCCTTCTGGTACGAAAAGCGTTAGCGCTGACCAGCGGATCGAGTTGTACAAGCTGCGGAAATGGCAGCGCCGGGTCCGAGTCTCCGACGCGACCGAGAGGAATCTTGCGGTTGCACTCTCGGAACTGAGTAAACTGTCGGCAGCTCTGACATTGCCGAAGAATATTCTAGAGACAGCCTCTGTGATTTACCGACGTGCCATCAAGAAAAGACTCATCCGTGGACGCTCGATCCACAACGTGACCGCGGCGGCCATTTACATGTCCTGTCGCCAGTGCGGTGTTCCGAGGACGCTGGACGAGATTGCATCAGTGTCGACGTTGAACAAGAAGGATATTGGCCGGAGCTACAGGTTCATGCTTCGCGAGCTCGGAATGTTCGTGCCTCCTTCAGCCAACCGGAGCTACGCGGCCCGGTTCTCCAACCGACTCGTGATATCTGGCAAAGCAGAGGGTATCGCTATTCGCATGCTGGAGATTGCTCGTCAAATGAAATTGACAAGTGGTCGGGGTCCAGCGGGTATTGCTGCTGCGTCCACGTATATTGCGACCGTGTTGACGAATGAGCGGAAGACTCAGCGGGAGATTGCGGAGATCGCCAATGTGACTGAAGTTACGATTCGGAACCGGTACAAGGAGTTGTTGGAGAAGCTTATGATCGAGGTCCCGCTCTAAGCGGGCTTAAGCCGTCCTGCTGGATACGCGCGGCCCGTAAGTTCGGAACCTGCAAATGGCTCTCGGCCGTGACAAATACGGACCCGGTTCTGAACTCGCCGTTTCCATCCAGTCCGGGATGATTACCGCCCTGATGAGTTCTTGAGTCGTGATCCCTCTTTCCTGAGCTAGTCCTCTTAGCTTGGAGAATGCGTCTGAGTCGAGTGACTGTATGAACCGGCTGGATCTTGATCTGAGTCGGATCTCTCTGGACTGCAACTTCGGCCAAACTAGTGGCCTTGGAAAAATAAGGTGCACGTGTAGGATATCGCACAGTAGACGTGTTTTGCATCACGTGTAAACCAGCCTCAGATAGTCATAGCTGCTAGCGCTGAGGGGTCTATGCGTATGAAAACGTGGTGGTTTGGATGCGAAAAGACTGTGATTTTACTTGCCGCGGGTTCTCTTGGTGGATTCGCTTGCTGCTTCTTTCAGCAGTCGATTCGTGTTCTCGGTGCCTCCTCCAAGTCGTAGCGTCTGCTCATGCTGCTCTGACAATCGTTTCGTGGACTCGATGATGTCCGCGCGCTGGGTTTGTCCCGCGTTAGACGATAATTGCGTCATTGTCTTCGTAGCCTCCTTGAACTTTCCGGCGGAGAGTTGCTTGTAGTACTCTTCCAGTCCCTGGTAGTAGGCGAATTCTGCCATGAGACTGTTGCGTATTCCCTGGGTGTATTCTTCATCACTTTTTGCAGGTCGAATGTTTGCAGATGAGTTGATGGTTTGCTTGGACCCGTCGACCGCGTCGCCGTAGGAAACTTGCACGTTTAGTAGCTGGCCCTTGAAGCCCTCTGGCATTGTTACTTGGCCCCAGATTTTTGCAATATTTTCTAGAGCGTTGATCTTGACTGGGGGGCCGGGATAGTTGAGGATCCGAACATCGGAGGGTTCAAAGTCTACCGTGATGTTTCTTCCCGCAACTTGGCTTACAGCATTCTCTTGCATAACGACGGGTAGCTTGTCGGCGTCGGTGACGTGGTAGAGGACTCCTCCGGAAGAATCTGCTAGGGCTTTGAGAATGTCTTCGCGATAGTCCTCTCCGATTCCGAACTCGATCATCTTGAAACCCTGTGGAGTCTTCAACGCCGAGTAAGGTTCCGGTTTCGTCACGTCAGTTGGGTGCCCATCGGTAAGGAGTAGAATCCAGCCTGAGCCCCCACTTTTTGCGGCCATGTCGAACGCGGTTGTGAGTGCGGAGTAGAGCGCGGTCATGCCTGTTGCTTTGATTCCTGGGAGGGTGGTGGAAAGGTTGGTGTCAGGATAGGTATGGACTGAGTCTGAGAAAGTTATGAATGAGACTTTGTTCCCTGTGGGGATTCTGCTCCAGTATTCTTGGGCTCCCTTCTTGGCGAGTTCGAGTTTCTTTCCCGCCATTGAGTGGCTCGTGTCGAGGACGATGATGTGCTGGAATCCTTTCGCCTCGGCCTGTTTTTCGGCGACGAGCGTGATCTTGAAGACAGCATCGACCTTCGAGTCGTACGAGTAGGAGTGGCTTAGCTCGGTTCTTACAGATAGGGTCATACTGTTATTCTCTCCATTTTGCCCTTGTCGAGTACTAGGACTCCGGCTTTGCCGCCGTGGTATCTGCTGGAGAAGACGGTCATGACGCGGCCACCCATATCTTCTCTGAAACCATCGACGACCTCGTGTCCACGGATGATTCCCTTGAGCGAGTTGTTTTCCAGGAATGTCTTGGTCGCTTCGGTGCCGTAGTAGTAGGCTCCTTTACCGCGGACACTAGGAACGAACTCGTCGATCACATCCCTAGGATCATTCCACAAAAGCTGGAAGGCTATCGGATCATCAGGGTTCAAATCAGGCCAGGGAAGCGAGGCGATCTCCGACACGTGCTCCATGCCTTTCGCAATTCCACCATGAAGACAGAGGTAATCGTTTACAACAACCGCATAGGGCATTGCCTGGAAAAACTCCTTGAATTTCTCGTAGCTACCCTCGCCAAGTTTCTCCGTCACCTCGTCAGTAAATCCGTAGTAGGGATTTGTCAGCGGGCTTTCGTGGTTTCCTCGGAGCATTATTGTTCGGTGAGGATCTTCTAGGAGTGTTGAAGCGATTAGCCCGAGATTCTCTAAGCTTTTGCTT
>VBBB01000065.1:0-15827 GCA_005882955.1 Candidatus Bathyarchaeota archaeon
GTCCCGATTCACTACAAGGAATCCGACAAGACAGTCATCCTACAGATGGCTCACCATATCGCTGAGAGTCTCGGGAAGCACTCTATCCGAACCAACGTAGATGATCGGGAACAGTATACCCCCGGCTGGAAATACCACGAGTGGGAAATGAAAGGAGTACCATTGAGGGTTGAGATAGGACCCCGAGACATGCAATCAGAACAGATCACACTTGTAAGACGAGATACTGGAAAGAAGACGGCAGTGCCTCAAGCGGATTCCGTCACTCACATTGTCAGTATGCTGGACGAGATTCAACAATCGCTACTCCACAAGGCCAAGGAAACCCAGGCTAAGCTTACAACCACTGCCAATAACATGAAGGAATTCGCGCATATCATAGAAACCACTGGCGGGTTCGTCAAAGCCTTCCTATCCGAAGACAACGACTGCGAAGAAAGAGTCAAACTGGAGACAGGAGCAACCGTCAGAATCGTCCCCTTCAAGGAATCCGCAAGAGGACAGTGCGTGTACTGCGGTGCTCCGAACTCGAGACAGGTAGTCTTCGCAAGATCATACTAGAACGACTAAGAAGCGGGAGCCCACTCGTTTGGATATGTTACTGGATGAGTTCGCTCCTCAGTCCATCTCGCTACCGATTACAGATTGCGCTTTTCTTGGCGCATTTTCATCGCCTATCGTGAACTTGCCGCTTAGGTTGGGTGTTTTGCACGAATGCCTTTCACTAGCTCCGATACGCTGTATCGTTTGCCACACCTTGGACATACGTAGTCCGTCCAAATCTTGGGCAAGAGCCAGAAGTTGCGCACGTCAATGATGAGTTCGTCTCCGCATTGAGGACATCGTTGATTCGTCTTCTTTCCCTCAGGAGTAGTCGATTTCAGTAGTTGGACTATAGGCAGGTTATTAGTAACTTAAATGATTACTACAAATCGCGGGGCGAAACATATGCGCCGTAGCCTACTCGAAAATAGGAACCAGCTGCGATAGATCAAGTGTCCTAGGTTGAATCTACTCGATCGCTCACCTATAGGTCGGTAATTTGAGGAAAACGCCCGCAGATACTAGTTGACAGGCGACGCCTGGATATGATTGTAGACCCAAACAGCACGCCGGAATAGCTCAGTTCGTGATATGCGGAACTTAGCGAGGCCGGTTTTTCGAGAGGCCAGCGAAGCGAAGGCTGAGCCCACAGCGGACGCCCAGACTGGGTCTTTCGTCTTCAGATAGGTACTCAGCCAGGACCCGGCAAAAACATCTCCAGCACCGGTTGAATCTCGAATGCTGCGGTCTGAAAAAGGAGGGACGAAACAAATGCCGTCACGTTGCGAGCCTAGCCAGGATCCCTTTTCGCCCATAGTGACAATTGCATACTGTGCCTGCATTGCGAGGAACCGATTCAAGATGATTCTCGGGTCACGGGATCCTGTCTGGGAGCGTGCTTCTTCGATTGAGGCCTGGACCATGTCGCAATGACCAATTAATCGACTTAGGCTCCGCGGAACAGTCCGGACTGCTCCGCTTGCAGATGCGGCACGTATGAATCCTTGAAGATCTGCGGATAGAAACTCGCACCTTTTTCGAAGAGTGTGGACTAGAGAGCTCGGTATTTCGTTGAAGACGGGGCCCATGTGGGCCGCTTGGAAACGGTACGGACCTGCTGGGGCTGCTACTTGGTCACCGGCCTCGAGCAATCGAAGCTTTCGAGAGCCATTGATTTGAGTTATTTCGAACCTGGTGGAAGGTCTTTCTTTCTTCCTTAGGTAGCGGAGGTCTAATTGTAGTGTCCTGAGACGTTTTAGGATACGTGGAGGATAGTCTTGGCCAACGTTCCCAAGGATCCCGACTCTCGACCCTAGGTAGGCCGCTGTGCATGACGTGAATAGGGCACTGCCGCCGGGCGATGTGCGGACCATACCGTTCCGTACTAGATCATCGATAGTCAGGTTGCCACACACTACGATGTCCATTTCGCCGTTCCGACGCTCTCTTTCTGAACCCTCAGCAAGAGGTTAATAGTAAAGACCCCCCCTGCTACACTTGGAAACATAGAGAGATGCCGAAGAAAAGACGATCTCGAGGACGAAGCAAGGGCGGAAAAGGCCGAAGCGAACTAGTCCGGTGCTCAAACTGTGGGATGTTGTCCCCACGGGACAAGATGAAGCGAGTGACTTCTTGGGTATCTCTAGTTGAACCGACATTAGCTAAGGAGTTGCGGGCAAAGGGAGCGTATATTGCACGTCAGCGAGTCATGAAGAACTTGTGTGTATCCTGTGCGGTCCACTTTGGAGTCTCCAAAGTTCGATCCGCGGATGAAAGACGCGGATTCTAGATAACTAGCCCACTATCGAGAAAGAGCCCTAGAGGCTCTGTAGACCCTATCGAGCACAGTAATCGAAGATAATACTGCGATCAACAGGACTCCCCAGAAGAGAAAACTATGCGAAAGCGGCCAGAGCAGGGTCGCGAACGCAAGTATCAGAAGTCGCTCGGGTCGTTCAGCGATACCTATCCCCTTCAACGTCACGCCTTCAGCTGCGACGCGTGCTCTGACGTAGCTGACCATCAATGAAGCAGAGATAGTCCAAACCGCAAGCCAGAAAGATATTAGAGCCCCGGCCGCGAGCCCTGCATAGATTGCGATTTCTCCAAGCCTGTCAAGCACACTGTCGAGGACTCCTCCAAACTTCGACACCTTCGCATATTTTCGCGCCATTGCTCCGTCAACCGCGTCGAAGTATCCGGCAACGACGAGAACCAGGATACTAGCTCCCCATTCCCACCCAGACAAGCCCCCCCAGTACAGGAGTGAAGCGGCGATCCACAGGAGGAAGCCCAAAGCAGTCAAAGAGTTTGGTGAAAGCCCAACTCTATGAAAAAGTCTGGAAGAGGACTGGAAGATCCCCTCAACCAAGTATTGGATCCGGGACAGCATTTCTGTCCGACGTCTCCTATCTGCCTCTTTAGAGCGTTGTCCTCTTCCACGAAACTTTCTATTAGGGCTGAAATGACCCGAGACTGGGTTTCGTCTTGGGGAAGGTCGGCAAAGGAATCAAGTGCTCAGTAGTCGGCTGCACCGGAGATGCCATTAGATCAGTCTCTCCCGATGACATTTCGAGGGCTGGCCTTCGAGTCTCTACATCGGGTAGAGGTTACCTTTGCAAGAATCACTACAAGGAGATGAAGAAGAAGACGAAGAAAGACAAACAGGTTGAGAGATGGAGGATGAAACCCTGAGACTCTTACTGATTCACGCTGACAAGTTCGAGTATGAGTCAAAGGAGAAGGCTGTCAAAGAGCCCGAGACCTTAGAAGATCACGCCAAGAAAGGCGTCCTTCAAGACGGCCTTGTCGTATTCACCACCGTAGAGAAAGGAGACGAGGCATCTCCAGAGAACACCGCATCCAACGCGGCCGCGTCAATCGAAGAAGTTCTCGGCTGGCTCAAGACAAACCGCGTCATGATCTATCCGTACGCCCATTTGTCCAACGACTTGGCTGGTCGGGAGCCAGCAATCGCGACACTGAGGATTCTCCAAAGCAAGTTGCTTGAGAAAGGCTACGAAGTTAGTAGGGCACCGTTCGGATGGTACAAGAGCTTCACAATATCAGCCAAGGGTCATCCCCTCTCCGAACTCTCGAGAACTGTCACTCCACAGCAGCAAGCTCGCAAAGCCCCAACCCTCCCAAGTGAGTACATGATCATGGACGAAAAGGGGGATCTGCACTCCCCCGAGACATTCCATTACGGACCCGGAATGAAGGAGTTCGAGTCCCTCGTAGAGAAAGAGGCGCTGAAGAAGGGCTTGACTGGTGGAGAGCCACGCTATCTCGAATATGCCAGACGTTTCGGACTGGAATGGGAGTCGTACGCTGATCTCGGCCAGATGCGTTTTGGACCCGAATCGGATCTGATAATTCAGCTTCTCTCCGACTACGCGAACCAAGTCATCAGGAGAATCGGCATCCCAATCCTCAATGTCCGAGGGACCAACATGTTCGATGTCGATGTCAAGCCAATCAAGGAACATCTCGAGCTATTCGGCTCACGAGCCTACGAGCTCGACGTGGACGAGCGAACCTTCGTGCTCAGATACGCGGCTTGCTTCCAGCAATTCTCCATGGTGAAAGACTGGACACTCAGCTACCGGACCTTGCCCTTCGGCACCTTCGAAGTCGCAGACAGCTATCGCATGGAACAGAGTGGAGAGCTACTCCTATCCTTCCGACTCCGGAAATTCCTGATGCCCGACCTCCACATCTATCTCAAGAACTTGAACGAAGCAATCCAGGTGGGGAGAAAGGTCCATGATAGAATCTACGAAGAGGTTCGTAAGATTCACCGAGAGTACGTCTCGATCTACAATACTACACGATCCTTCTTCGAGAAGAACAAGGACCTCTTCATCGAAATGGCCCGGGTGGAGAAGAAACCGCTCCTCCTCAACTTCGTCCCCGAAGGCCACTACTACTGGGTCCTGAACGTCGAGTACAACATAATCGACGATCTCGATAGACCGAGAGAGATCGGCACATTCCAGATTGACATAGGAAACGCGCAGCGATTCGACATACACTACGCCAACGAAAAAGGCGAAAGAGAGTACCCTGTAATCATCCACACCGCCGTCATCGGTGGATTAGAGAGATACCTCTTCGCGCTTCTGGATTCCGCCGTCCGGATGGAGAGACAGGGCAAGAAACCAATGCTCCCAGTCTGGGTATCGCCAGTCCACGCTAGAATAATCCCCCTCTCGAAACAACTTGTCAAGGATGGAATGACTATACTCGAGAAGCTTGAGGAGGCCAGGATCAGGGCCGACCTAGATGATCGAGACGACACTCTTCAGAGCAGAATCAGAGATGCAGAACTGAGCTGGGTCCCCTACATCGTCGTCTTTGGCGAGAGAGAACTCAAATCGGAAAAATTGTCAGTCCGGACCAGGGAGGACGGAAAGGAAATTAAGACCTCTTTGTCGGAACTCGTTTCGAGAATAAGATCGGAGACCCAAGGATATCCGTCCAGAGATCTTACCTATCCAAAGCTATTGTCTCAGCGGCCAGGCTACAAGAAGAACTAGAAAGAATCCTCCAAGGTATCGTACTTATATACAGACATTATGCGCAGAAACGCAAAGGATGATCTGAAAGTGAACAAGGACCAGTCCTACGGCGGACTCATCTTCGTGATCTCAGTCCTAGTTTTCATCGGGTATATTGTAGCACTAACAAACTCCGCTTGGAGACCATGGGTCCTCGGAGCGCCAGTAGTCATTGCAGTTCTAGGAGTCTTGGGCATAACAGGCTGGATAGGATGGACCATGCTCACAACCCCACCTCCGGCACCGCTCGAAGCCGATATGGGGTCTACCACAAGTGGGACGTCGAGTACAAGTTCATCGAGCGGCTCTTCGTCTTCGAAGACTGACGAGAAGCACTAGACGATTTCTTTTTCGTCCGGTAACTGTCTTCTATTCCGTAGAGTTACATCACCCATAATGGGGCCTCGGGACCCCTAAGGCTCAACTTTAGGGGCAGATGAGATGAGCGAGGTAAGCATAGACAAGGTGATGGCGGACATCAGCAGCTTCCGTCAGAGACTAGCAATGTTGAGAGAAGAGCTAGGCAGAGCAAACCGGTCCATGGCCGATAAGATGTCGCAACTAGGAGAAACGCTCACTCAGAGAGTCCGAGACCTTAGGGATCAGGTCACCACAGCACCTCAGAATCTTCTAGCTCTCGAGAGTCGCTTCATGTCTGGAGACATGCCTGAACAGGAGTACAAGGCTACTCGCGAAGAGTATCGTAACCAGCTGACCAAGAATCTGCGAAGCATAGACGAAGTCAGGAGCTTGCTCTTGATAATGAGCCAGCTGGACGCCCGACCTACAACTCAGGGACCTCAGGGTCCCAGCATGATGGGCAGGCCCTCTTCCCCGGATTAGCCTTCTTGGCATAATCTACCTTTTTCCGTAGAAAAACGGGAAAGCTTATATCCATTTACCTAAAAAAGGTAGCTTCCTACGGGAAGACTCGCATGGCTACACGAAGAGAGAATCATCCTCAAGAAGAGAAAGCGCCGAGGAGGGAGAACGAGTCAGACTGGCACGACAGCCAACTCGAGAGGCACAGGCTTGTCATAGCCTGTGTCCGCGGAAACGTCAGCGTTAGGGAAACCCTTCGGACAATTCTCCAGGACGCCCTGCCTTCCGACAGCCCACCCCCCTTGTTGGTTCTGGGACCAACCGCTCCAGAAGAAATCTGCAATGGGCAATCCAACCGAATAGGATGGGTAACATTTGTTGGTGGAAGCTCAATGGCCCACCCATCCTCCCATGTCGAGATCATCTCTCCAGACAATCTTTTGGAAGTAAATCTCTTCATTGAGAAGTGTGTTCAGGAAAACGAGAGCAAGGTCATCGTCGGCGATTTCTTGGACAATGTCATAAGGAGCATCAACTCTCCAGAGAGCTTCTACTCCTTCTTCTGCCAGCTAGCCTCAAGAGTCAAGCTGAAGAAGAGAACTGCAATACTTGTCATAAAAGAGGACATTCACGACCGATCAGTCGTCGAAACAGTCAAGAGGTTTGCAGACCTAGTCCTGGAATTCCGCGACCAGGACAACAATGGTGCACTCAAGGTTGAAATGAGGACTCTGAATTTTGCCGACAACATATACACGGCTTGGAGGCCGTTCTCCGACTGGTTGCAGCCGCTGTCAATGACCGGCTAACGCTTAAACTGCAATTCCTCGAAACCTAAGCACGGCTGCTACCCTGAAAATACTCCGCTACAAGAGATTACAATCAACTAACGCGACTGCCTATCGATTAGCACAACAATCGGCCCCAGAATGGACGGTAGTGGTGGCCGATGTTCAGACTAAGGGGAGAGGGAGGGGAGGAAACAAGTGGGAGTCTCCAAGTGGAGGTCTCTGGTTCTCAATACTCCTAAGACCCAATTTGCCCAGCCGGAGACTCCTCTTGCTGCAGTTTCTAGCTGCGACTGCGATGAGAGACGCCATCGGAAACGAGACAGGCCTTGATGTCATGCTGAAGTGGCCCAACGACCTCGTACTTGGGAACGCGAAACTTGGCGGAATCCTCATAGAATCCAAAACCCAGGGTGAAAGAGTCTCATTCGCGATTCTAGGAATCGGACTAAACGTCAATCAAGGCAAAGCTCAGCTTCCCCCTGGAGCAATATCCATGCGAGTCGTATCCGGAAAACAACATGATCTTCGGGTCCTTCTCAGGGCAATTCTCGACCTAATACGGTCGTCCTTCGATAACCTGAGCCACCCTTCGAAAATAATGGATGAATGGTGGCTTAGCTCCATTCACCAATCGCTCAGGGTCCAAGTCACCCTCCCAAATGACACGGTAACGGGCATCAGTAGAGCAATAGACGAAGATGGACTGACGATCATAAGATTCGGAGAGTGAGTGAAGGATCACTAAGGATTCTCAACGACTAGATCCTGCCCTGCTTTTATACAAGGAATCGACCTCGCACTCGTCGAACCAATGAGCATGACTCAACGGCTCGATGAGCTGAAGAAGAAAGGCGAACAGGCTAAGCTCGGCGGCGGACCCGAGAAGATTGAGTCGCAACACTCTCGGGGAAAGATGACCGCGCGAGAACGAATCGGAGCCCTTGTCGACCCAGGCACATTCGTCGAAATCGACCGCTTTGTAGTCCATCAGACCACAGACTTTGGAATGGCCGAGAAGAAGATTCTGGGCGATGGCGTAGTCACCGGACATGGTAGAATAGATGGACGACTCGTCTACCTCTTCTCTCACGACTTCACAACATTCGGCGGCTCATTGGGCGAGATGTTCGCGCGAAAAGTCACCAAGATAATGGACATGGCACTCAAGACCGGAGTCCCAGTCATCGGACTGAACGACTCTGGAGGCGCCAGGATACAGGAGGGAGTTGTCAGCCTCGGAGGATATGCGGAAATATTCTTTCGAAACGTTCTCGCTTCCGGCGTGATTCCACAGATCTCAGCGATAATGGGTCCCTGCGCAGGGGGAGCCGTCTACTCGCCCGCAATGACAGACTTCACTTTCATGGTCGACAAGACCAGCTACATGTTCATCACCGGTCCCGATGTGATCAAAGCAGTCCTCAACCAGACCGTCACCTTCGAAGAGCTCGGAGGAGCCAAAGTCCACAACACGACCAGCGGCGTCGCCCATTTCTTCGCACGAGACGAGAAAGAGTGTCTTCAACAGATCAGGAAACTTCTGAGCTACATTCCATCAAACAACACGGAAGACCCTCCAGAAGTTCCAGCTCGACCGCCAACTGGGAAGAAAGAGGATCTTAACACGATCCTACCGGAGGACTACAACAAGCCCTACGACATGAGGGACATTATCACGAGAATAGTCGACGGAGGAGAGGTCTTGGAAGTTCAGCCCCTCTGGGCAGCCAACATGATCACAACATTCGCGAGAATAAACGGCCACTCAATCGGAATAGTAGCCAACCAGCCGAAATTCAACGCTGGAGTCATCGACATCAACTCCTCAGTGAAAGGTGCCCGCTTCGTCCGATTTTGCGATGCCTTCAACATCCCGATTCTGACCCTCGTCGATGTCCCAGGATTCCTCCCAGGCATCGACCAAGAACACGAGGGGATAATTCGGCATGGTTCCAAACTCCTTTATGCCTACTGCGAGGCCACCGTGGCTAAACTGACGATTATTATTCGAAAGGCGTACGGTGGAGCATATGATGTCTTAGGCAGCAAGCATATCCGGGCGGACCTAAACCTAGCCTGGCCTTCAGCGGAGATCGCTGTGATGGGACCTGAAGGAGCAATCAACATCATCTTCCGTGAGGAACTAGAAAAAGCGCGTAACGCCGAGGCAAAAACAAAGGAACTCGTAAACTCGTACAGAGAAAAATTCGCAAACCCCTACATAGCAGCAGAACGAGGCTACATTGATGACGTAATAGAACCCAGCAAGACTAGAGAGGTTCTAATCAACTACCTAGAAGCTCTCAAGACGAAAAGGGAAGCACGCCCCCCTCGGAAACACGGAAACATTCCCCTTTAGACGGCCCGTAAATGTTCAGGAAAATCCTGATCGCGAACCGCGGCGAGATCGCCCTCAGAATAATCCGGACATGTAAGCGACTCGGAATAAAGACCGTCGCCATCTACTCAGACCCGGATTTAGAATCCAAACACGTCACGAGCTCGGACGAAGCTTATCGGATAGGCTCTGGTCCCCCTGCTGAAAGCTATCTGAACATAGAGAAGATCGTAAGAGCAGCCAAAAAATCCAGAGTCGAAGCGGTTCATCCTGGATACGGATTTCTCGCAGAGAACGCCGACTTCGCTAGGGCCTGCGAAGAGTCTGGCTTTGTGTTCATAGGTCCAAGTAGCAAGGTCCTTGGCAACGTGGCCAACAAGTTCGAATCCAAGGGGTTCGCGAAGGCTGCAGGAGTCCCGGTTGTCCCCGGGGCTAACAGCGAAGTTCAATCCGCCGAGGAAGCTCTGACCGAGGCTCGAAAGATTGGATTCCCCGTTCTCCTGAAGGCCGCCTTTGGCGGAGGCGGCCGTGGAATGAGGATCGCTCGAACCGCAACTGAACTCGAGAAAGGTTTCGAGACGGCTCGTTCGGAAGCGAACTCTGGATTTGGACACCCGGAACTCTACGTGGAGAAATTCCTCCAGGAGCCACGGCATATCGAAGTCCAGATTCTAGCGGGACCCCGAGGTAGAGTTGTTCACCTCGGCGAGCGCGAATGCTCTCTACAGCGCAGATACCAAAAGATTCTAGAAGAGACTCCGTCCCCGGCTCTAGACACCGAAAAACGAAAACGACTCGTCTCCCTAGCGCTCAAATTGGTCCGTGCCACTGGTTATCAGAACGCGGGCACGGTTGAATTCGTCATGTCAAGGGATGGCAAATTCCACTATCTCGAAACCAACAAACGCATTCAAGTTGAGCATCTCATAAGCGAAATGGTAACCGGAATAGACATCGTCGAACAACAACTCATCATGGCAAGCGAGCATCGACTTGATCTATCGCAAAATGAGATTAGGTTCAATGGCGCTGCATTGAACTGTAGAATAAACGCTGAAGACCCATCCCGCGGATTCATACCGTCTCCCGGCAGAGTAGACAGGTTTGTTCCGCCGGGAGGTCCAGGAGTCAGAGTTGACAGCGCACTTTACAACGGAGCTTTCGTACCTGAATACTATGACTCATTGGTAGCCAAGGTAGCAGTTCAAGGTCTCGACCGAGCAGAGGTCATCGGAAGGATGAAGGTCGCTCTGACCGAAATGATTGTAGACGGAATAAAGACCACTATCCCGGTTCACCAAACTATTTTGGAGGATAGGAAATTTTTGCAGGGCAATTATCATGCCCAGTTTTTGGATAGCTTACTCTCTGGCTGGAAGCCGCATGGGGAAATAGCACCTGACGAGATTGCAGCAGTCTTCCTCGCCATCAGACGAAAGATGGTCACAGCCCCGACCTTGAACCTTCAGACGACGGATCGACGAAGCCGTTGGCGATCTATTCTTGAAGAGACGAAAGTGGGCAAGCAGGCGCTGTACGTGGAGGGACTCTAATGCCCCTACTCACCGTCGAGGGAAGGAAGTATCGACTAGGGGTCATAACTGGCGAGGATCTCGCGTGGACTATTCCCGTCGATGAAAGGACGATAGCTCTCGAGGTGCTACGCCAACCTTCAGATGAATCACCGACTCTCTTCCTGCGAGCCGCAGGTAGAGTAATCAGCGTATCCGTGCGAGGAAACGAAGGTCAACGCGTCTATTTCGTAGAGGTGAATGGGAGGCTGCTTATTGTCGATCTTGAAGAAGATTCACCATCCGATCGCGCTAGCGAGTCAACAGGGATTGATGGACCTGCTCTCGTGAACTCGCCAATGGCAGGAAAGATCGCATCAATGAAAACATCCGTGAATTCAAAGGTCGAAGAGGGAGAATCTCTAATGGTATTGGAAGCGATGAAGATGCAGAACGAGATCGCTTCCCCTAGGAAAGGAACTGTGAAGGAACTCTATGTTAAACATGGAGACCTGGTCAAGGCTGGCGACAGGCTATGCCTAGTAAGCTGACGATGGAATCGACGAAGATCTTCCAGAGGACTGTCATTGGCTATGGATTAGTGGAAGGATTTCTGTATAGAAATGGAGAGATTCGGGGTTTGCAAGAGCATCCCGGTTCGTCACGGGCCTGTTATTCACAATATTCGCGACCGCTGTCTCCACTTTCTTCATATTGAGAGTATAGGGAATATCAGGAACCTCAAGAATCACCGCGGGGACATGTTTAGGCGAAGCCTCCGCCCGCAGGGCCTTCCTGATCTTCTCCTTCAGATCGTCTGACAACTGCTGTCTAGGAGCCATTTTGACGAATAGAATGATTCTCTGGTCTTCTCCCGAGTTCTGGCCAACTGCAAGACTGTCCGCGATCTCAGGCATCTTCTCGACCACATTATAGATCTCGGAAGTGCCAACGCGAACTCCTGAGACTTTTATCACCGCGTCGGATCTACCATAGAAGGTTAGTCCACCCGTTTTGCTGTGAATTATCACGTAGTCTCCGTGTCTCCACACGTTCTTCCCTTTCGGCTTGTAGTATTCGAAGTAAGCTTCTCGATATCTCAGATCTCCGGGATCGTTCCAAAAGTGGAGGGGCATGGACGGAGCTGGGGCCTCACAGACCAGCTCGCCCATTATGTCGACAACTGGTTTCGCGTCTTCATTGTAGACGTTGATCTTCATTCCAAGTCCCGGACCCTGTAGCTCGCCGGCGTAAACTGGAAGGATCGGCACTCCTCCGGCAAAACAACCGTTGATGTCAGTCCCTCCTGAAATAGAATTCAGATGCAAATTCGGTTTGACTTCTCGGTAAACCCACTCAAACCCATCTGCAGAGAGTGGTGAGCCGGTCTGAGAAATCTCTCGGAGGGATGAGAGATCGTACGTGCGTGCCGGTTTCACGCCGATGCTTCTTAGATAGTTGATGTAGCTAGCGCTACAACCGAAGATCGATATCTTGTCCTCTTGGATAATATTCCACATGGCTCCCCAATCGGGGTAGAGAGGGTTTCCATCGTGCAGAACAATCCTGGCTCCTGCCGCCAGGCAGCTCATCAACCAGTTCCACATCATCCAGCTCGGCGAGGCAATGTAGGTTACGCAATCGGTCTTCTTCAGATCCGCATGTAACATAGTCTCTTTCAGCTGGTTTACCAAGACCCCGGCCGCCCCCTGCACCATGCACTTCGGCTTCCCAGTCGTGCCCGAGGTGAACATGATGTAGACCGGGTGATCGGGTGGCAACTGCTCGAATCGAGCCTCGCCTAATTCCGATTTGGTAAGGTCGTCGAACGCAACTGAGCTAGAGAGATCTCCTGCCTTCGCTTGAGCTCCGATATGTGATGTCAGCACGACCTTCTTGAGTGAAGGAACTCCGCCGACAACCTTTTCGACGTTAGGAAGAATATTGACCTTCTTACCTTTGTAGAGGTACCCGTCGGCGGCGAACAGTACCTTCGGTTCGACCTGGCCGAGACGATCCAAGACAGCGGCGGAACCCAGCTCCGCACCGCAACAGGCCCAGACGGCACCGATGCTTGTGGCGGCAAGCATCGCGATGACCGTTTCCTCAATGTTTGGCATGTAGCCCGCCACTCGGTCTCCAGGAGCAATCCCGATCTTCCGGAGGGCATTTCCTAGGCTTCCCACTCTTTGGAAAAGGTCAGAATAGCTTGTCTGTGACAAGCGACCTTCTTCTGTTCTTGAGACCAAGGCGATTGTCTCATCTCTCTGTCTGAGAAGGTTCTGGGCAAAATTCAGCCGAGCTCCCGAAAACCACCTGGCTCCGGGAAACTTTGCAAGGTCATCTACGACCGTATCAAACCGACGAGAGTAGACGATTCCAGTGTAATCCCAGATTGCTGACCAGAAGTCGGAGGCCTTGTCAACCGACCATCTATGCAGCTCAGAATAGGATTTGATCTTGAGCCGGTACTTTTGATTGACGAAGGCAATGAACTTGGTGAGATTCGCCTTGCGGATTCTATCCTCAGAGGGTGTCCAGAGTGGTCTCAGTTGCGCCACTTTCCCACGCTGGTATTCGTTCAACCCGGCCAAATAGACCTTGATAACTTCTCAGCGCTCGTCTCAATACGCGCTCCGTCCCGGGATAACTTATAGCCCGCAAGAATGCCGTTCGGACGAAATCTAGTTGGCTGTCATCGACGTAAAACTGCTAACTGACGGCTACTTCACACTGGACAAGAGCTTTCTCGTATTCGGAAAATATCAGGGCACAAAGTACAAAGCTGCTCTGAAGCCTCTGCTCGTCCGGACTGAGAAAGAGAATATAATCGTTGACACGGGCGTCGGAAACCTCCCACCCAACTATCAAAAGTTCCACGACGTGATCAGAACCCGTGAGGAAGAACTCGGCAATTCACTCAGGAAGAACGGTTTGCGTCCAGAAGACATTACCATGGTCGTAAACACCCATCTACATTTCGACCATTGCGGAAACAACCGACTATTCCCGAATAGCAAATTCCTGGTTCAAATGGACGAAATCAGGTACGCCTACTTCCCGGACCGATTCATGAGAGTCAGTTACCTGCGACCCTTCTTCGACGTTGAAGGCGACTATCTGCCAGTGCGCGGAAAATACGAGATTGAAGGTGGAGTCGAGGTTCTGCCTACACCGGGACACACTATCGGACACCAGTCGCTGGTCGTGAAGTGGAAGGGGAGAAACATCGTCTACGCTGGTGATGCCGCACCTCTTCCTGAGAACATCGAGAAGCGCAACATAACCGGGATGATATACAGCGGCTCACAAGGTCTAGAATCCATTGACGCGCTACGAAGAATCGAGAATCCTGTCTACATCTACTCTCACGATAACGAACAGCTCAAAGTAGAATTCTGATCTATCATCGACTTATCATTCAGGACCAGCCTTTTCTCAGAGCCCGCCAGTACGCGTTCCAGTACGGGTCTCGATCAGGGTAACGAATCCTGAACCGGCCCCGCCTAGAGACTCCGAAAATGCCTCGAGTCCCGGAAGACAAATGTCCGATTACCGTAGCCTTTGTTCCGATCGACTGAAGGATCTCAATGACCCGTCTTGTTCGATTTGGTCTACACGCGATGAGCAGGCTGCCCTCGCCGAGGGAGGTCAAAGGATCCAGACGGAATAGTTTGCAGATTAGTTCCGTCTCTTCGGAGATGGGTATGCTTTCCAGATCCACTGTGCCTCCCAGCTTTGACGCTCGAGCCATTTCGTCGATCGCTGCTAGACTTCCACCTTCCGTTACATCATGGATGGCTGTAACACCATGCTGGTGTATTCCTGCCTTGACTGCTGACAGGGAATCATTGACCGTATTCGCTCCTTGCAAATATTTCCAAGCCCGGTCAAAAATGGATGGTCCGAGATGTTTGCGGACTGTTCGAGGGAAGGCTCTGGTAAGCACTGACGTAGCTCCATAGGCGGCGCTCCTCGTAAAGATCAGATCGTCGTCATCTCGAGCCATCCTGGAAGTCAGGAACTCATTTCTCCGACACGTTGTCCACATTGTGGCTCCTCCAATTATGGAATAATCGCACCCTTCGAAGCGGCCAGTATGACCACCGAGAATCGAGACGCCAAGTTCGAGGCAGGTCCTGTTGATCGCCTTCCAATAGCGACTGAGAACTTGGTTAGACATGCCTGGAGGCAGATTCAGGTCAAGCATCACGAACCGCGGCGACCGGCCGCTAGTCGCTACATCAGACGCCACTTCATACAGACTCATTCTCGCAGAGTCTTCAGGTCCAACCGAGGGGATTAGCGAAACGGGATCGCTGTTTGCTATCAAGACCCTTCCTCCACCGATATCGAGAACAGCAACGTCGACCCCCGGCATAGGCCCAACGATTACTGCGTGAGATTTCGCACCCGTCAAGCGCCAGACGGTACTGGCCATCGTTTCAGGGCTAGGTTTTCCAAGATGCAACGTACTTTTTCGACCGGGTGAATCTTCAGCTAAAGAATTGTGTGTTGAAAGCTCTCCTGGCCGCGACAACTAGGATAAGGGCGAGCGGGATCCATACTATATCTATCAGCGTCCCAAAGTCAAAAGATGCCAACACGAAGCCGTTCACGATCCCAGATGACCCGCAAGGAGTTTGAGGGCAATAGAAAGCTGTTAAGGAATAAACAAACCAGTCGATGATGAAGAACACGGCAGTTTCGAATATCGTGGCTAGCGCCATCCCGAAAGATAGGAATCCGAGTGACCGATTTCGGAATTTGTAGACAATTAGCGCCTCGGGTGCCCGGGCAAGGATTATTCCCGGGACGTAGGTCAGGGCAAAGGCCCCCGGAGCTTCTCCGAATAGGAAAATGTTCATCGTCTCGCCCACCGCTGACCCGATGAGTGTTGCCCAGAAGCTGATGCGACGAGAAAACAGGGCCGCTATGGCTAGGTAGAATACGGGCGCAGCGGTAATCTCGGATAGTGGCGGCGGAAGTGGAAAACCAAGTAGAACATTAGAGAGGATAGTTCCAACGGCGACAAGGGCCGAGAAAGCACCGATCCTGGCAATTGTTAGAGACGGCGTCTCAACCCTGAACTTCCTCGGAGTTGAGGAGTTTCCTCCGAGATGAGAGTCGTTTGCGGAATTACTGAGCTTTTCTGTACCCTTCATGGTTGTGACATTTTTGGTTTCCAGGGTCCGAGAAACCCAGGCAAGAAGAACGGCTTCGACTCCTCCCTTCGCCGGCATTATCCGGATCAGGTTCCAAG
>VBBB01000065.1:15856-18464 GCA_005882955.1 Candidatus Bathyarchaeota archaeon
GGGTGAATCCCAGCTCCCCGTTGAAGAAAGGTGACCCTGAATCCGTTATTTAAGAACTGGCCTACATCGCGAATGCCGAATTCTCATTCGGTTTCTTTGAAGAAGTAGCGGGGCCAGTTGGGCCATCCACCTTCCTGGGGTCTCGGACTGAAATCCGCTTCGAGCTGCATGCCAATCTTCAGATCTTCCGGCCTAGACGTCCGTATGATGCTGGGAATCTTCACTCCCTCTGGCATTTCGACAATTCCGACAGCGTATGGAGTCATGTGCTTGAACTGTGGTGGTGAGACGTGGACGATTGTGTAGGTGACGAGTTTTCCTCGCTGGCTCAGCTCCACCCATTCGACTCGACTATGTCGACAGTTGGAACAGATGGCTCTGGGAGGGACCATGACTTGTCGGCATCGTATGCATCGAACGGCCATGAGCTTCCGCTCGCTACAGTACTTGTAGAATTCCTCGATCGTGGGATCTCGTAGCTCGCTCATGGGCTAGCTTCCCTTCAAAACATGGACCACAGCAGTCGCGCCCGATCCTCCGAGGTTATGGGCTAAACCAATTTTTGCGTCTTTGACCTGGCGTCTATCGGCCTGATCAGTCAGCTGCAAATATAATTCGTGAATCTGGGCTGTGCCCGTCGCTCCGACAGGATGACCTTTCGACTTTAGGCCGCCGCTCGTGTTGACCGGCATGGACCCGTTGAGATCCGGCGCACCGCTCTCAACGTACTTGCCTCCTTGTCCCGGTCGGCAGAATCCGAGATCCTCATAACCGATGATTTCTGCGATGGTGAAGCAGTCGTGTAGCTCTGCGACGTTGATGTCCTTTGGTCGAACATCGGCCATCTTGTAGGCTTCCTGGGCCGCCGTCTTTGCAGCGTTGACGGTAGTCAGGCTTTCCCGTTCGTGTAGACAGAACGTGTCTTGGGCTTGACCCGTCCCGATTATGTGGACATAGTTGTCAGATAGTTTCTTGGCTAGCTTCGGCTTCGTGAGTATCACAACACTCGCACCATCGGTAATGAGTGAACAATCGTACAATTTCAGAGGCCAAGAGACTAATCGTGACTTTAGGACCTCGTCCATGCTGACTTCCTTCTGCATGTGAGCGTTCGGGTTGAGCGCCCCATTCTTGTGGTTCTTGACCGCAACTGCGGCCATCTGCTCCTCCGTCGTGCCGTACTCGTGCATGTGTGCTGTAGCCATGAGCGCGAATAGTCCTGGGAAAGTCATGCCGTTCCACTGTTCGAAAGGATAGTCGGAAGCCGTTGCAAGAATACCTGTAACTTCGGGAGTTGGCTGGTTGGTCATCTTCTCCACTCCACCAACAAGGACAATGTCATAGAGGCCGGACATTATGGCCATTATGCCACAGCGCAGTGCGGAGCCGGAGGAGGCACAGGCGTTCTCGATCCTCATTGCAGGGGCTGGGAAGAGTCCAGCCCAGCTGGCTGCGATCGGAGCGGTGTGGGCCTGGTGTTCGTATGCCTCGCTCATCTGTCCAATGAAGGCTGCTTTGATGTCCTTGCTCGGGTCTAGTTTCTCGACTCTGTGGAACGCGGATAACGCTGCTTCGGCGAAGAGTTCGCGGGCATAGACCCCTTCTCGCCGGCCGAACTTGGATACGCCAGCTGATATTATGGTGGCTAAGGGCTTCCCGCGCAATGATACCTGATAGCCTAGGGCGGGCTCTTGTAAAAATGACTTTCAGGCAATACAGCGTGATTGCCTGACTTGACGGACCTCTGGTGATTACCATAGGTAGGTAGAAGGTTGCATTCTGAAAGTGTGAAGGACTTTTTTTGTTCTGACATACCCCCCGGGGGGTCGAGAATAAGTTAACAGAAAAGAAAAGATAACAGAAAAGGAATACGTTAGATCTGCGTATAAGATAGGGCGATGGGGTTATTCTGAGTGATTCTTGCCGGGTGGAGGTCAAAGCGCGGGATTAGAGTGTCAGCTTTTGGGGCCATTCCTTTCAGACTTCTTCGAAACTGCGACGAACGAATAAAAAGTTCGAAACCCTAACAAAATCACCGAAAATATACAGATTTATATAGCTCCATAGCCTAAATGACTATCAAGGCTGGGATGATGGTTGTTCACACAAGTCGAAGCCGAATCCGCTGTCAACCAGGCCAAGATTGACATCGAGAAGCGACCCGCGCGACAGCTCCCAACCCTCCTAACGAACTTCTCGGGATCACTGGCCCTCTACGAAGAGGCCAAGAAGCACCTTCCCTCAGGAGCCTCTTCCAACGTCAGGGTCTACGCCCATGATCCATTCCCAATCAGCTTCCAGAAGGGCCAAGGGTCACGGGTCTGGGACGTCGACAACAACCAGTACGTCGACCTACTGTCAAGCTATGGAGCAGTCGTTCTAGGACACTCTCACCCTGCAATCCTCAACGCAATTAACGCCCAGATACGAAATGGAACAATGCTCGGGACGACCACCGAGCTCGAGGTTGAGGTAGCGAAGAAGATACAGTCAGCGGTCCCGTGCGCCGAAATGGTCAGCTTCGCGAACACTGGAACCGAAGCGACAATGGAGGCGATTCGTATCGCTCGCGCCTTCACAGGTCGGGACAAGATCGTCAAGTTTGAAG
>VBBB01000093.1:0-2328 GCA_005882955.1 Candidatus Bathyarchaeota archaeon
CTCCGATGACACCGATCACAATTGCTTCTCTGAGGCCAAAGACCTCGGCGAGCACTCCTCCCGCAATGGCGCCTGCGGGGATGGTGCCCCAGACTATCCATCTCATGCTGGCGTTCATTCGTCCTTGAATGCTCTTCGGGACAATCGCCTGTCGCAGACTCACCTGGTTGATGTTGTAGACGACGACTCCAATCGACGTGACAAAGCCTCCCACCATCAGCATGAGTGCGTTAAAGTCGAGCCGGAAAGTGCCGAGCAAGGGAATCCCGGTTGCTGAGAAGATTGGAGTCGATAGAGTGGGATTAGCGAGAGCGAAAGGTATCGTACCGAGACCGCCCACTACCATAGCGGCAATGATTGCAGGACCAACTCCCAAGATTCGCGCCAGTCTAGAAGAGACAGCAATTCCGGCAAACGCTCCCAGTCCGCCGATGAAGAAAATTGTGCCAATTACTGCTGCCGTATAGCCGAGTTGCCGAACGAGGTAGAGAATGAGAATGGAGAATATCGCATGCGTTTGTCTTTCAAAACAACTGCAAGTCCCTCCTTCAGATCATGCCACACACTTGTCGCGGACGGCTTGATCACTTCATCCTGTTTTAGTCTCGAAAGAACAGATGCGGACGCCATGTAGGCAGTGGCGTCGATGGCTATAGCAAGTGGGGGATAAACCGCTTGAACAACAAGCCCAGCCATGCCTGGTCCAACGACCTGGGCCCCGGATCGGCTCCATTCTAGCTTGCTGTTGCCCTCGACCAGCTGACTGCGATCCACTAGTGACGGTAGTATCGCCTGATAGGAGACGTCGAAGAACACGGTGAGCAATCCGACCATGAAACTCACAAAGTATAGCAGGGGCATCCCTGCTCTTGTCAGAGTTCCCGTGACAGCTGCTAGCGGGATTAGTCCAAGGAATATTCCGCGTCCGACGTTCGCCAGGGTCATTATCCGCTGTCGGCGGTGCCGGTCAACATAGACCCCGATGAAGAGCGCGAACACGGCGAACCCGATGAATGCGCTGGCGTTGAGAATCGAGAACGCAAGTGGATCGCTTGTTAGCAGTAGGGCGGTGAACGGGATGGCGTAGCCGCTAAACTGGGTCCCAAACTGGGATATGGTGTCAGAGGTCCACAGCTTGAGAAAATTCCGATGATGCCATAGAGAGGTAGGCCGCTCAGTCTCCGTCTCCATACGCCGTTAGAAAACGCTAGGCTCTCTTAAGGGTCGCTCACGGTGAGTAGTCACATTTGACAGTCACGTGCAGTGTCGAAGAACAAATGGTCAAGATGAGTAAACCGAATTATTCCTGTTTACAGCGAAGCGTTGTAGACGAGCATCACAGGTTTGCCCTCGAATTTATACTGAGGGTCTACCCAGCATTTGTGACGTCCATACCTTTTGAGCGTTGACGCTGTGTGTGTCTTATCTCCGTCGAGCCGGTATCCGGTCCATGTTCCATCTTGGTTTGAGAACTCCGGGGGCAAATCGGCGCACCAGTAGGTGTAGCCTTTGTCCTTGTATTTTTCGTAGATGTCTTTGAAGCTGCCGTAATCTTTGGTGTTGATCCAGCGGTAGTAGTGGTACTTGTAGCGGACTCGGATCTTGAACTTGCTACTCGTTAGTCTCTTTGAGCGTTTTCTTCTTTTCTTTCTTGACTCCATTTGGGTTTGTTGGCTCATGCGGGTTCACCAGTTGTTTCTCCCATTCGTGGGCGAGGCGAATGAAGACGTCCTTGCTCGCGCATTTCAGACGCTTAGTGTGGTACGCGACGAAGTGCATGAAGCTCTCAATGTCGATGTCATCTTCAAAGTCAACGGTTAGGATGTATCTCATTTCAGATCCTCTTGGCGTCTCCTACGTCTCGCCAAGTGGAAACTCGGCTTTTCAAAGATTAAGCGAATCGAAACCCTTGTATCGTGTCCACAGTACTATCATATTCCCAGTCCCTACGAGACATTGCGAATGATCTGTGGATAAGCTTAGGTCGGAATCTGCAAGAAAACTGTCATTAGCCGCTCCTCTACGCGACGAGAGAGTGGGCTATCTCCGTCCGGCGATTACTGAGGCTCTGCGGCTACTCTTGATTCGAGGTTCTGGATTCTCTGCCTGACACTCGGCTGTTTAATCTTAGAAGTCTTCATGTCGCGTTTCTCAACGTCATCGAAGCCCATGCTTTCGATTTTCTTGAGTGTTGCAAGGAAATTCTCTGTTCCGAGAATCGCTGCCACTTGAAGGTCGGCTTTCAAATATGCGCTGTAAGGTGACGGGTCATAGTACAAGGAGATAACGGCTGCGAACACGACCCACAAGCCAACATAGAGTGGAACA
>VBBB01000093.1:2382-4020 GCA_005882955.1 Candidatus Bathyarchaeota archaeon
CAGATGTCATAGTTGCGAGCAGAAGGATTAGGACGTAGATCCCCACCGTGATCAGTATGGAACCGAGGATGACTTTCAATGCTCTCGGTTTCGCCCAGGAGGCTGTCAGCAAACTTGAGCCGATCAATGGCTTCCATTCTTCGGGGGTCAGAACGGCTTGCATTCGAGTCGAAAGAATGACCTTCTTTCTTCCCGCAATGACAGAATCGACTGGCAATGGGTATGAGCTTCCTCGTCCAAGGTAGATACGATCCTGCCAGACTAGCTTCTCCGGCACCAGCCGGCGAAGTCCAAGGAGGTCACACATGCTCGAGATTTCTCCAAGAATCGCTTCATCAGAAACGGATTGATTATCACTCACCACTTATCCATCCATCAACCCGTCTTATCGAAAGCGACTGTGATCATCATGTCGCCGGTTGGATAGAGAAGACGATCTACGATAAAACATCTCCCGAGTGACGGAAAACGAATTCTCACAATGAGATTATGGCCTCGAGGAGTCCGAAAGGATTCCATTAATCTATGGTTGAAAATGGAAGGCTAGAAAGATTACTTCGCTTCCAACAAGGGTTGTTGTGGTTTTCTTGCGAATAGGCGTTGGAGTAAGCCCTTTTTCTCTTCAATCTCTTTTGGATGGTAGGATATGTTCCCAGAGCCGATGACTAAGAACATCTTCAGACCATACCCTATATCGACCCAGCCCTCCGTATGAAGGAGAACTCCGCCTGGCAGTCTTGCGTCGGGTCCGTGCAGCAGTGCTACATGGACAACAAGTTCGTTCTGATGTCTCTCAACCTTAACTGTATGAGGCATTCCTCTCATTCCGCTCACTTCAATCCGGGATCTGTCTAACGTTTCATTTAAGGGGCGAAATTTCCGGATCAGTGGAATTGTCTGTTGGGTTGCAAGAGTCTTTGGTGCGATCAGTGGACATTTGTCCAGCTGGGACGCCAGATACCTTAAATTTCATTGTTCTTTTAGCTTCAGAATGACGGTTCGTACAGATCGACTTTGGCGGAACACAATGGAAGAAGCAGGCTACAAGCGTTTCAAGATAGAGCCAAAGCCGGCTCCGCACGTCTATCAGATTCCGAACAAGTTCGACGTGAGCGCCCGCAAGCTGCGCCTCGCATCTATGCTTGTTCACGAGGCGCTTGAGTACAGGCTGAACAAGGAAGTTGTGCTTAGCCGGCCTTGCATCTACGGGGTGTTTGGAGGCCGCTTCGGTGGATTCAAACCGCTGAAGCACAAGTGCGTCGGATGCATGAGGTGCGTCCAGGAATACCCGCACATCATGACGGTTAAACAATCTGACAGTTACAAGCGGCTAGGTGATTCGTTCTGGACCCCCGAGAACGTCTACACGGTATGGAACGAGGCTTCGACCGGGAAGATCCCAGTCAAGGGGATGGGCTACAAGGGCGCGTTTGCGGGCGAGGGGTTTGATGGAATGTGGACTGACATGTCGGAGATAGTTCGCCCAACTAGAGATGGGGTGTATGGTCGGGAGTACATCTCGACAAGCGTCGACATTGGACGTAAACCAACCAGTATCGACTTTGCTAGGATCGATGATCAGCCGAAGTCGTTGGAGATCCCGGTTCCGATAATCTTCGACGAGCTTCCCACTGGCAC
>VBBB01000066.1:0-9324 GCA_005882955.1 Candidatus Bathyarchaeota archaeon
CGCATTCATCGTAGGCCCCGGCGACTTTATGAACGTGTTAGAGAAGGTGGATTCCTTTCATATCAAGGACATTGAAAGGCGGAAGAAGGGAGGGTTTCGCATAAAGACCTCATCCCATTTTCCGGCAATCGACGTAAGAATCAGGCGAATACGAAGCCTAATTCGAGCCAGTTAATGGCTAATGCCTGTCGGAGAAATCCGAATGATCCGATACCTGATAGTCCCCCTGCAAACCGCCCTAGAATCGCCTTAGAATCAAAAACCTGTACCTCTTCGCTAAATCTTCTAAATTTGGGGCCGAGAAGCCGGCCGTCCAGCCGAACATCTTCCTGCTAAATCTCATCAGTCCTGGAAATCTAGAATATTTCTGAAATCGCGCGCTCCCGGTGCGACAGACTCCGCGGAATCGTGGCCGCTCGTTATCTTTCTCCGCCCCGCTATCTCCCGTTTTTTTGTTATCTTTTCTTTTTCTACTAACTATTTCTCGACCCCCCCGGGGGTATGTTAAAACAAAAAAAATCCTTCACACTTTCTATTCTGACCGAAAGTCCATCATGCGCACCTGTAACGATTGAAGATTCACAACCGGCAGTAAGCCTGGCTGTGGCACTAGTCCCATCCTTTTCTGATAGTCCGTCTGGCCCTGCCACGCTCCACTATTCACAATCGTCGTCCCACGATACACCGCCGACCCCGGCACATGAATATGTCCTGACTGGAACACGTCCGGGACATGCTCCACCACCAGCCAGTCCTCCACTTCCGGCCCAATAGGCGTCGACTTACCATACTCCGGTGCAAGATGCCTCGCGCGCAACTGGTATTCCATAACCTCCACCGGCCGTTGATAATCAAAACCCGGTGCTGAACTCAGAATATCCATTAGACTCGTGCCGTGAAACAGCAAGAAATCAACACCGTCCAGACGCACCTCTGAAGGATCACCTAGCGACACAATCCGTCGAGAGTCATAGACGGGACCTGCAAACTCCTTGGGAATTGCAGGCTGCGGCAGCGCCTGTCTGACAGCATCGTGATTCCCGGGAATCAGAACCACTTCCATGTGTTCCGGGATCTCCCCGACAAGCTTCGCGGCCAACCGATACTGTTCGTAGATATCAGGGACTTTCAAATCCACTTCTTGCCGAGGATATACTCCAATCCCGTCCACTAGATCACCGCCGATCAGAACATATTTGAGTGCCGCTGGTCCGGTCCGCCGACCTCTCCCTTCAACCAGTGCAGGACCCTGCCAAAAGCATCCTCCATGAACACCTTACTCCCGACGTGAACATCCGATATCAGAACCGCGTAGACCTCCTCGCTAGCGCGCCCAGGTTTGTGATCTGGAATCTCTGGCAACACGATATTCTCCGCGACTAGCAACTTCCCAGAGCTCTTCCGCGTCTCCAGAAACAACACTTGATCTCGAGAAATCCGACGTGCCGTCTGCCAGACTGACGGGTTCGAATCACCCACCAGGACCGTCGCCTCGTCATCATAATCATCGACTGTTAGAAAGATGCGATTCGCTTTCTCGCGTTTCTCCACCACCATGCAGACGAATCGTCCCCTTCCATTCGTGCCGCCAGCCAGAGCGTCAGAGATAGTCCCAGCGCTCCTCGTATCAATTCTCTGTCGGAAGAGAGCACTCATCTTCTCGAAACGGCTACGGAAGTATCGGAGAAAATCGTCAAGAGCCCCGGTCGTTCCCAGCTTGCCAGTCGGATCGAAAACCACTTCAAGTCTCGACTCCCGATCCTCGGCAAACCTTCGCCCGTGTCCCAGCCCTTCAACCGGGACAACTGGACCAGCTGCGAGATCCAGCTGTTCAGCCGCCCTCAAAACCAGATCGGCCCCGATGAACAGCGGCCTTGGCTGAGCCAAGCTCGCCATTTTCAAGACCTCGTCCACGAGGGGTTTGAGAGAGTCTACGCGGCCTTTCTCAACTAGGGTCTTGAAGGCCTCGGATTCCATCTGGAAACCTGCCTCCAGTATGGTCCCTACGGCTCTTCGCATCTCCTCAGACAAGCAGCCTCGCCCCGACCTTCTAGGCTAAGTGAACCTTCGAGATTTATGCTGTTATCGAGAAGCTATCTTGTTATCGTAAGGTCCGAGATGTCGACTGAGATCTCGCACATCCTGTTCAGGGCAATCGTGACCGCCACCAAATGATTGACGAGTGGTCTCGCCGAGCCTGCGAGTCGTGCCTCAGCCTCGGAAAGCTGCTTCTTAGTATCCTTGAACCGGGGTCCCACCGATGAAGCTAGTTTCAGGTCTCGAGAGAGCACAGACCCTACTGCGTCCCGATACATAGCGTTCACAGATGTACCAATCTTCTCCAGCAGCGCTTGTTCTTCTTTCGGGATGGTTACACCGTCTTGTGTATTCTCAGCTATGGTAACGGAGTAGTCGGCGAAAGTTTCGATATAGCTCGCGAGTAGTCTAAAGTCGAGGCAGTCCACTGAGGAGACTTTGATCTTCTCAAGAAGGTACGTATCAGAGATTGCCGCCCGGACAAGCCGGACCAGCAGGAAGTACCACCGGTCGACTTCTTCGTCTCTCTCCACGACGCCTTTGGCGAGCTCTCTGTTTGACGAGACGAAGGCCTGAACCGAGTCGAGTTGCATTGGCATGGAGAGCATCTCAAGACGGCGTAGAATGCGCTCGGGATTGAGTAATGAGGGTTCGACGAGGCATTGGAGAACTATTCGTTTGGAATCCTCTTCTAAGACCTCTAGTCCTACAAGCCGTTTGGTTGTCCGTCTGACCTCTTCTCTAATGTCAGGAGAGAAACTGTCTTTTGATTGGACTCTGATTATGTCATAGCCCAGCAAGTATCTCTCGATAATCTCTCGCCTAACGAATGGAGACGCATCTAGAACAACTTCGAGTGGAGCTCTCTCTTCGTCTATCTTTGGGGAGAGCAGCAATCTTCCATCTTGGCGCTCTTCGTAGGAGACTACTGATCCCGCTCCGAGTCCGACTCGCTTAGCCCATGCTTTCGGAATTGTGACAAGGAAGGTGCCGTCCGGGGTTCGCTGTAGCTTTCGTAATTCCAACTAGGATGACCGTTATTCTTGGTATGGCAATGAAGAATTTTAGGGTTTTGCTGAATCTACTATGATTAGGTCGGTAACTCTAGAGTTTCCATCTTGCTTCCACCGTTCAGGTGCTGGTAGCCTAGCCGCAAGACCTCTTCAGTATTGCGTCCTTTCAGCGCACTGAGAGCGACTTGCGGTATGCCTGGAAAGAGCCTGGAAACTAGCGCCTTCCCTTCTCCCAGTTGGCTCTCATTAGATTTGTCGACTTTGTTGATGCAGACTAGAAGCGGAACATTAGGGGCGATCTGTTTCAAGATCTGGCTTGACGCGTTGATTTTCCGAAAGACTATTTCTTCGTCCTCGCTGATGTCGATGAATAATAGAATGAGGTCGGAGTTAGTTATCTCGCCGAGCGTAGTGTTGAAGGCTTTGAGAATTATAGGATGCATGTCTTCGATAAATCCGATGCTGTCGACCAGGATGAAACTGAACGCGTCTGTCCCACTGTTATAGTCGACCCTTCGGGCGTATGTTGACAGCGTTGTGAATGGACCCAGTCCGGTAACTTTGTGCTCTGAAACAACCCGGTTGAAAAAGGTCGTCTTCCCGCTCTGTGTGTAACCTGCTAGCGCTACTATCGGGAATCCAAGCTCTCTACGGTGTTCCCTGAGGGTTTTGCTCTTCGCATAAACGTCGCGCAACTCTTTCTCTACATGAGAGATTCTTTTACGTGCACCTCTCTCGTAGTCAGCGTACGGGTATTCTCCCGGACCACTCCAGCCCACCTGTTCGCCGAGAATGCCCTTCAGTCTCAGAAACTCTTTGCCCCAGGAGAAAGTGTACTTGAGTTTAGCAAGCTCGATCTGGAGTTTTGCTTCTTTCGTCATTGCGCGCCGGTCGAAGACCTCTAGGATCAGCATGTTCCGGTCTATGACATTGATGTCAGTTCCGCCTAGAACCTTCTGAATCTTGAAGACTTGGGAGCCGGGCAGTCTGTTAGCGAACAAGACCGCCTCGATGTTTTTCTCTGATGTTAGCTGTTTGACCTCGTCGAGCTTTCCGGGTCCGATACAATATGTGTGGTGTAGGCTCTTTCGGTGTTGGATTACTGTGTCAACCACGTCGTAGCCGATGCTTCGGGCCATGGTCTTGACCTCGTCCGCCCTAGATGGGGCGGTGGGCACGACGCATTCGACTACAATGGACCGCACTGCAGAAGACCGACTCTCTCTAGAGGAGCCGTGCGTTATTTGAACATCCTGTGTCCCGACACTTCGCTTATTGAACTCTGATTTCGACGCCGACGGTGCGCTTGATCAAATCTGCCAGGAGGTCGACCTGAGCCTTGCCCCCCTTGCGTGTTGGAATCGAGACTACCAGGGGAAGTTCGATCTCCTTCTTGCTCTTTCCCAATCTGTCTTTGATCCAGTCGAAGACGGGCTCTGTCGCAATCACTAGGGAGACGAGTTGTTTCGCTTTGATCTCATCAAAGGTCTTTACCGCTTCTTCTTGGGATTTGACGACCCACGTGTTCTTGACGCCGCCGAGCTTGAAGTAGATGCTGGTCTCCTTATCGGCCATGACCCCAATCTTGCCCATGTTTTATTTCCTACTTGAATATCCAGCCTGTCTCTCTGGACCAGAAGAGAAGATCAAGATCGGCTATAGGTATGCCTATCTCTGTCGCGAATCTTCTCAATTTCTCTTCAATTTCCATATACCGCTTCTTTGTGATGGTTGCCGGTATCTCTGGGATGACTCCTAACCTGTTCAGGTTTCGCAGGATGTGTCTGTCGAGGATAGCGAACCCTTCTCCCAGTCCGATGTTCCTCAGAAAATGGCTTGCCTCCTTGTAGCCTAGGCCTTTGACGTTTTCGACAAGCCATTCTCGGAGCTCGAAGGGATTGTAGAAGCTTGAGATCCTGGATTTCAACTGCAACTTGCCATCGTTCGAGAACACATCTCTGGCTTCAACAATGTACTTGGCTTTGCTGTCAGAGAATCTGACGCTTCTCAAGTGCGGCTCAAGCTCCGCAGGCTGGCCTTTGAGAAGCAGAGTTCTCTCCTTGAGCACGGTGACTGCCTCCCAGCAGACCTTAGCTGATGATTGAGGGGTTAGAAGGCAGAAGCATAGTTCCGCAAAGACGTCCTCGTCTTTCAATTGCATCACTTGTCTGAATTCCGCGAGTCGTTTCTGAATTGCCTCCTTTCTCTCTTGATAGAGTGCCTGCAGTGCCTGGATAGCGCTCCCTTCCCTTACGACGGTCATCTGTGGGCTAGAACTGTTTGAGAACATCTTGTTTTTCCATTATGCGTACGCAGTAGAAGCATCGCAGTCTCAGAGGGTCCTGTCGTTCTACCAGGAACTTCGGCTCAACCGGCTCTCCGGCATTAGAAACGCACGCCGGGTTCGCACATCTGACTATCCCTCTTATTGAATCTGGAAGCTTGACACGGGTCTTCTCAACCACCTCATAATCTCGTATTATGTTAATCGTGGCGCTCGGCGCGATCAAAGCAATCTTGTCAACCTCGCCCGGTTTGAGCTCTCGGTTTTCCACTTTGACAATATCCTTCTTACTGTCTGCCTTCGATGATACGTTCATTGCTACGCTAACGATATGCCCCTCGCCGCCACCGATCCCTAGAATTTTCAGAACATCAAGAGCGTGACCCGCAGAGATATGGTCGATGACAGAGCCGTTACGGATCTTCTTGACGTAGAGCTCTTTGGCCCCGCTCCCCTTAGACAATTTCACGATCTCTATCTGGTCCTTCACTCTTAATTCCTTGCCTGACAAGCGGGATTGATCATGACGGTTGAATCCCATATTGTCAGAGTTGAGACCCAGAGGGAAGGCGAGATTCTGGACATCACCCATCAAGTGCAAACTATTGTCGAGAACGGGACCATCAAGAATGGAGTCGTGTTCTTGTTTGTTCCAGGATCAACGGCCGCACTGACGACGATAGAGTATGAGCCGGGTCTACTAGCAGACTTTCCATCTATACTGGAAAGAATGGTCCCGAGAAATGGTTCGTATGAACACGAGAGGCGCTGGCATGATGGAAACGGTCACTCTCACGTTAGAGCCTCATTGATCGGGCCTGATATATCTGTGCCATTTGAAGGGAAGAAGTTGATGTTGGGAACTTGGCAGCAGATCGTTTTTGTCGAGTTTGATGTCCGACCGCGCGATCGGACAGTCATCGTCCATTCCATAGGCGAGTGATCGACTCCCATACCCCTCTCTTTCCGATGGAAACAACAGAAGCGTGATTCAAGTGATGTCCATGATGATTGCTTTGTAGTGAATCGTCGTTGATAGTATACAGGATAACCTAAATCCACGGAACCCCACAGTGACCTTCTGGAGTAAGAATCAAAACATATCTATCCAACCCTTCAATTTATGATTAATTATTGCACTGGAAATTAAGGGGTGGGTGTGATGTGTTTAGTCGGTCCAGTCGAAATTCATGTACGAGAACCCTTAATTCCACTGGAACAGGGACCGCTTGAACATCACCCAGAAGTGTTCTCACAGTTTGTCGCAACAAGGACTAGATCTCATCTTTGAACAAGTCCTCTCAGGAGGACAGATCTTCAAAGACAGAAATCTCCTAAGACACGACTACGTGCCCACAAGCCTGCCCCATCGAGAGGAACAGATCCGACGCCTCGGCTCCGTCCTAGCCCCCGCACTATCGAAGGAACGCGTATCCAACATTTTTGCCTACGGGAAGACCGGGACAGGGAAGACCATCGTCGCAAGATTCGTCTTGGACAGGCTGCAAAAGAAGGCGAGAGACTACGGCCGAGCTGTAGACACTAGCTATGTGAATTGTCGGCTTTCAGGGACCAACTACAGGGTCATAGCTGATCTCTGTCGAGCGTTAGGCCAGGAGGTCCCGTTTACCGGGCTGGCTGTGGGAGAACTGCTCGATCGGTTAAGGGATGCTTTGAAGTCACGGGGGTCTGCGTTTCTCGTGGTACTCGACGAGATTGATGCTCTGGTCAAGAGGAGCGAGGACGACAGCGTACTTTACGAATTGACGAGAATCAATGAAAGCCTGGAAGGTGGATGGATTGGAGTCATCGGAATCTCAAACGACCTTCACTTCAAAGATTTCCTGGATCCTCGAGTATTGAGTTCGCTTGGAGAAGAGGAGCTGGTTTTCAAACCGTATTCGTCCGATGAACTGTACGATATTCTGAGTGATCGGGCAGAGGCCGCGTTTCAGCCGGGCGCCTTAGAGGATGGCGCCTTACGACTCTGCGCCGCCATGGCGGCGGGGGAGCATGGTGATGCTAGAAGGGCGCTTGATCTCCTACGTGTCGCTGGTGAGATTGGTGAGAGGGGGAGAGAGAAAGGTATCCTAGAGTCACATGTTCGACTGGCTCAGCAGAAAGTGGAGCATGACAGGGTGACCGAGGTCCTGTCCTCATTACCGCTTCATTCAAGAATCCTTCTCATCGCAGTCCTACACTCCGAGAACGCGCGGAAAGAGAGTTTAGTGACCGGGGACGTATACGAGGTATACCGCGAATTATGCGCTGCTGCGGCCGTGGAATCATTGACTCAGAGGCGGGTGAGCGGATTGCTAAACGAGCTGGATCTCATGGGAATCGTTAATGCGCGTGTTGTGAGCTTCGGCCGGTACGGGCGGACGAAGAAGATCCGGCTGGGAGTTGAGCCGCGTGCTGTGACGTCGACGTTTGGGAGTGACGGCTTGGTACGAGGACTCCTAGAGTATGCACCCAAGAGTCTCCCGAAACAGCACGCTCGCTAGCTGTATCGGGATCGAGGATGGACCGTTTCTACCCAAGAGGCTCGGCGGGTCGAAGGCCCCACTTGTCGCGGTGCAACTGAACGGCCCACACCTAGTGAAGGCTAGGGTCGCATCGATAAGCGTGGACGGATTGGACGCCACCAATTCTGCGTTGAGAATGCTCAGCTCACTTCCATTGCGAGATTCTCCGATTCTGCTAGCCGGCGCAACATTCGCAGGCTTCAACATAATCAACCCTAGAGTGTTGCAGAGAAGATTCAGAACCCCGACAATCGTCGTAATTGGGTCTCGACCAAATAACAGAGCTGTGAAACGTGCCCTGGTCAGGCATTTTCCAGACTGGAGGAAAAGGTGGCGGATCCTATCCGCGCTGGGTCCGTTGTATCAGGTACGAACGTTCAGGAACGAGGGTCCGATCTTCTACGAAGCGTTTGGCTGTGAAGACAATGAGGCGAGAAGGATCTTGAAAGAGTGGTCGTATGTCTCAAGAACTCCAGAGCCCTTGCGCGTCGCCGGGCTGGTGGCTAGAGGACTGTTTCCAGCACAACCTCTCGACTAGGCTCTAGGTTACAGGAGGCTTTAGTCGTCCTCTGGAGGCTAGTGTGGACGTTCATCGCAACTGTTCATTGGGACTCGGGAGGAAAATCGGATGCTTGGAAAAGAGAACTCGAAGGAGAACAAGCTCAACGAGTATTTCCGCCGGAGATGCTCGAATTATGAACGGTTTCTTTGCGATCGCGTCTGGGAATGCGCATTGTGCGCGCAGCAAGTCGGCAAAGTGGAGACATTGGAATTGCCTACGGTTACAAAGGTCGAGGCGTTGAGGCGGAGGTGAGACGATGGAAGTTTTGAGGGAAGAGGAGGTCTTGCAGCTGGAGGAGGAGTTGTTGCGCAGATTGGAAGAGAAGCTTACGCCACTCGTTGAGCAAGCGGCGGTCGATGCTGCAAAGGTAGCCATGCATCAGTTGAGGCTTGACTTGATGAGTCACCTTAGCAGGCATGAGGATACGATAAGACGGCTGAAACGGACTGAATCCGCGCTGAACCACATCCCCACGACAAGATAGGCGGTCCCAAGGACCCTTCAAGGGGTCTAGGCTGAGCACGGATTCAAAGCCAAACTAGATTCTCCCGCGATCTTTCAAACCAGACGAGATTACTATTTTTTGCAGCTATGGCAGAGAGGACTCTTGTTAATGACGCCCTTAGTGGTGACACATTCTGTGCAGAGATGTTTCCGACAAGAACTGCATAGTCGGGTATGTTCGTGGCAGACGACTCCCCCACATTCTTCGCAGACTGCTTGAGTAGCTTTGTCGCATAGATTGCACTTCCGTGTCTCATCCCAGATTATCTTACTGGTGGCCGCTTGGAGGATCTTTCGATAGGAGCGGCCGAGAGCGACTAGTTCGGCTGTCACGATCGGTATGTGTAGAAGCGTGATGCCAGACACGGAAATATCGTCGGGGTGAGCCCCTGACTCTCT
>VBBB01000066.1:9340-14802 GCA_005882955.1 Candidatus Bathyarchaeota archaeon
GGAATCCTCGGCGACTCCTGCTGGTGCAACGGTCACCGTATTCTTCATTTCAAGCTCAGGAGGAAGATGCGGCATCGAACCAGTGGAGGACTCGATCTCCAGACAGTCCACAAAAAGGCCTGATCCAGGCAGATTTTTCAGCTCTCCCTCGAAGAGTCCTGCGTCGCACTCCCTTCCATCAACACCATCGAAGACTATCACTCCCTTCGCCTTCCTCTTCTTCCCATTATTCAACGTGAAATCGGCGAAGAAGTATGGACGAAACTCGAGTTTGGGCATTGAGGTAAGCTTGAGCACGCTACCGTTCTCGAGTCCGTAAGCGAGAATCTTCGAGGCGACAGTACGAGAGACAGGTAGGGTCCCGGGGACCTTCTGGCGTTCGGGAGGTTTGATCTTCTCGACCCGTTCTTTCAGCTTTGCTAGGTCCCAGAGTTCAACGCCCAGTTTTCGAGCCATGAACTCCGCGTCTCCCGTGAAACCCCTGGGAGAGACATAGATCCCGCTTTCCAGTCCAGCGGTTCTGAGTCGGTTCACGAAGCCTTCGACCTCGCGTCCGTTGACCTGGCGGTCTCCTTCCCAACATTCGAAGGCTACTTTCTGGGTCTGCTTGCCTGTCGTCCGGGATGCTATGATGTCTACAAAGTGGTCGCCGGAGTCGTCTGCTTGAACATTCTTCTCGACGTTGAAGCCTTCGATCCGGCATACGTCGGAGACCATGTCGAGTACGAAATTGTTAGAGTCCTGACGCGTTTGACTGGCCATAGGGATTCGGACGGCCCCGAAATCGACTGGGTCCAGGATTCCGAATAAGGCTAGTGTAACCCTCTGGCAATTCTCATGCGAAGAACACGTGGTACTATTTCGAATCTGTACGCCGTCGTTACTTCACAGGGAGGATAGGGAAAGACGTAAGCCGTGGATACGAAACAGTATCCGCTCAGGACCTTGGGTAGAGTGACCACCTGGCAAGAAGGAACTAGGGCGTCAGTCAAGAGTATCTTGAAAGATCCGATAGTCTTGAGACTCCTCTCGAGGAGTAATCTGACGCGAGCTCAGTTTGAAACGCTCATTATAGACCAACTAGGGCATGATATGGCTGACAAACAACTTACACGGGGCGAAATGGCGCAGTTGGTGCGTAATCAGAAGGGAATAAGCCGAGGAGCATTGAATAGAACCCTCAGGCAGGGGAGAGAGAATGTTTCAGAGGCAATTCACACGATCCTCCTTCTTGGATACGGTGGATTGATCGACAGTCCCGCTCTGGCACCGTTCGTCGAAGCTTCCGAGCTCCTGAAGAGTCAGATGGTCCAGTTTGAGGAGCTGGCAAAGGACAATCCGAAGCTGTACGGCGAGCGCGCAGACGCAATCATCGAAGATCTGGAAGACGCGTTTCAGGCACTCTATGGGAAACGCGTGACGCGTGACGTCACGTAGCGTCGACCGCATCACGTCATATCACGGATGACTGGAAAGTAGTAAACAGGAGAGGAGTGAGTCGAGGCAAGGTTCCTTCGTGATGCGTCACGCGGTGATGTCACCCAGTTGACGTCAAGGTGCAACACTGGAGTCACGAATACATCACAAGTGATTTCCCTCGGAGACCTGCGCGACCGCTCTCACAGGTTAATGTTAAATGCAGATACACTGTGATGTGATGTCACGCAGTCGCGTGCGTGATATCACACTAATGCTTGGACTTCGACGAAGGAAGACGAACGACGGGGGCTCCGATCAAAATGGTGATGTTGCAAGGCTCTTCTTCGACTCATTTTCCAAACGAGTTGGGATTGTGGAAGAAGGTCTGAAGAATATCTCGACCGAGGTTAACAAGCTGAAAATCTCCATGGACCGGAGCCAACTCTCAGATCTCGTTCTCCTCGAGCGACTTCGGAAGGCAGAGGTGCTGGTTAGAGAGTCTCTCAATTGGACAAAAGAGGCAGCTGGAATTTGGCGCGAGCTGAAGGAAATGCCATTCACGAAAGAGGAGCGCTCCGTCGTGACTAGTGAACCATCGGCAGGACCTTCTAGGGTTGACGCTGAAGAGGCCAGTCTCTCTCGGCGCGTTCTTGCTCCCATACCAGAATTGGGGACCCTGCCATCGATCACTACTCCTACTGAATTGCAAGTCTTGACAATGCTCGCGAACGAAGGAGCCAAGTCAGCTCCAGAGATTGGTCGGGTAGTAGGCCGTTCGAGAGAACATACCGCTCGCTTGATGAAGAAGCTGTACGAGGAGGGGTATATCCGTAGGGACCAGACGAGGATTCCGTTCAGATATTCCTTAGTGGATAGGGTCAAGCAGACTTTCAAGAAACAAGAGACTAGGGACGGAGAGAAAGAATCGGTCTCGATTCCTCAGTCTTGACCCTGTAACTGACGTTCCGGCCACTCTCGGTTCGGTCCAAAACGCCCCTTTCGACGAGCCGTACCAAGTACGTGGAGACGGTGCTAAGAGGGATCTTTTCCGTAAACGAGGTTTCGAAGGCCTTCTTCGCGTCGGAAGCAGTAAATTCTCTCTGCTTAAGCCCGGATATTATTGTGCTGGCAAGTCTGTCGAACTTTCGGGGAGAGATGCTAAGTGCTGAGGCGGTCCCCCGCGGGGTGCCAGCCATCACCTCCACAAGGTCGAGTAGTTTTCCCACCTTTTCGCGCGTGACTTGTCCATCGATAGTTATCGAGTGTCTGACGCCTTCATCATCGTAGAACTCTAGCTTGAATTTGCGGGGTCTCACGTTACAGGCACTCGTCTCCGAAGAGGGGTTTCACTGTTCGCCGTTCACATGTAGAAAAGAGCTTCCCCTTAAGCGCGCGAGCGTGTAGTGAATGCGTTTTCAGCTTGCGTGGTGCTGTTTCCAATGGTTCCAGTGGAAACAGAGGGGTTCTTGAGGTTGTTCACCAGTAGTGAAGCCGTTCTGTAGCCTTCTAGGATGGCGGCGGATTGTTGGGGTTGGACCCGGTGCCAGTATCTGGAGCTTTCGGAAGGTTTTGTTGTGGAGGGGGAGGTGGTGCGGCGTAGAACGACTGCATCTCTTTCTCCTTTTTCCGCCGAGCGCGTCGCTTAACCAGCCTGTAGGTCTCGATGACAGGAGTCAGGAGTAGCGGAATTAGGAGCAGATAGGAGTAGGGCTGGAAATCAGTGAAGGTCCGAGTGAACTGGGTGATAGGTCCTGCGAGGGAGGTTATCTCAGTCGGGTCTGTTGAAATGGTGTAGGTGATCTTTGTTCCATTGGGCGCCGTCCAGAGAAGGCTGGCTATGGCGGGTGAAAGAACGTACACTCCGCTACTTACTGTGGTGACCGTGTAGCTCAGAGTCACACTGTTGCCTGGGGTAAGTATTGCTGCTTGTATCGCTTGGGCTCCGTTGGGAGAAAGCTGTAGAGTCTGCGCATAGTTCGATGAGGTTTGGGGGTCGTTGGCGTTCAGGCTGGTGACCGTTACGTTGTCAAGGTTCTGGATCGTGACCACCACTATGTGGGTTGTTCCGACGGGTCCCGAGGCCGGAGTGCTGGTCTTCTGGATGACAATGTCAGGCGCGAAGGGATAGTTGAAATTCGCCACGAAATCTGGCTGAGAGCTCGACGTTACGTTGAGGTAGTAGGTTGACGTGGCGTTATTGTAGACAGGATTAGGAAAGAGGGGGCTGTAGAGGACTGTGCCCGGCTGGAAACTCATGCTTACAATAGACGCGTTCGCCGCGGGGTCTCCCAAGATGTTGTTCTGGAAGCCCAGGAGAGTTTTGAGGTCTAGCTGGTGGACTCCGCCTTTGAAGTACTGGCGTGGAAATTGAACGTTCATGTCGAAACTGAAACCTGTGATCTGGACGCCATTGACTGTTATTGGTACGACTCCAATTGCTGCGAAATATTTCATGTTCTGAATGTTCGCACGGTTGATGAGATTAGAGAAGCTCTGGCTTGGAAGTAGAGCCATCAGCTTGGTCAGCGCGTCATAGTTGGAGAGCTCCGGGTTGGGAGCATAGATCGTCGCGGTTCCTTGTCCACCCATGGGTAGTGAGAATATTGTTGTGAATGGAACGCCAAGTGCTTGAGAGAATTGGGCTTCGACTGCAGCAGACTCTGCGGCGGTTGTTTTGGGATCACCGGAATAGAATGTAACAAGGGCGGGCTGCGAGATGATTTGAAGCATCTGGCTCTGCTGTCCGTTCCCAAAGGCCTGCGAGTCGTTGTTGTTCACGATGAAAGCTGCTACGTTTGCGCCAGCGTAGTTGTTGTCTTCGACGAGACCCTTACTTGATAGGTCAAGGTTTGTGAGCTGGAGACTCATGTTTGGCGCTCCAAGCATGCTGAGCGTAACATCTAGGCGTTGCTCGTAAGGGCCCGGAATCGGCGCTTGGAATGGGGGAGATGTTGTTGAGATGTGTGGGATTGCGAAGATCGGCAGAAGCATCAGGAGGATTACTGCGGTTTTCAGTACCGGCCGGTCGACGATGTTTCGGTTTTCTTTCAATCCCGGCTTTCCATGTATCAGAACGAAGACGTACTTGGCTAGGTCAATGCCGCCCAGCCAGATCAGCGAGGCAGCGCGTCCAGAGATTGTCACTATCGCGAATATCAGACCGGCGTTTCGTGCAAGTGTCAGAGCCACGCTCTGAATGAAGGCTGGATCTGTAGGCGATGATGCTTGGAGAAAGAGAGGTAAGAGGTCGGTTGCCACTGGACCTGTCGCGGCCGCGATCAGGGAGAAGCCTGGTGGTGGAGGAGGAATGTTTGGAAAGCCGCCCGAGTTGCTCCCAGGGTCGAGAGGAAGATGGCGAGACCCACCATGAATCCCCGTCCAACCTTGCCTCCAGCGATGATTCCTCCCAATAGCCCAGCGGTGACCCAGAGCGAGAAGACTGGCGGATAGGTCAAGGGATTTGTAAATATGAGATAGACGGCAACTATCAGAGTATTGAAGTGCACTCCGAGGACAGGCGAAAGCCAGTCGCTGATTCCTCGTAGTCCCGTGGGAAGTTGAGTGTAGCCGATGTATAAGATGAGCAAATACGCGGCCGCCCATCCGATGTATCGGCCGAGGAAGATTCCCTCGCTGGGGTGAGGCAGGAGGTAGATAGTCTTCGGATCGTCAGGTCGCCGCTTGACCATCACATTTCCAACGCGCATGTAGAGATAGAAGTAGAGTACTCCAGGGACTACACCGGCGATGATAAAGCCTAGAATAGCTGTGGAGAGACTAGCAGACCGTGCCTTCTCATAGTCTCTTGACGCGATTCTCTCTCTTATCCGAGAACCCTTGCCTCCGACAATCGCGCATCCAACTGTGAGAACGACGAGTAGGATAGGAATAGGCTGGAATGCTAAGAGGCCAGGAAACCAGGTGGGCAGCGTGGCTATGATGATGGTCGAGGTAAGAATTCCGATTGCGCGACTGACCGAACTGCAGACGAGCGCAACAGTGGCTGCCTGACGAATCTCCGTGGGCGCCTCCTTCAGAGCCTG
>VBBB01000066.1:14863-15884 GCA_005882955.1 Candidatus Bathyarchaeota archaeon
AGCCCTCTCGGAAACCGCGAAGAAAGGGATTCTGATACCCAAGTTGCCGTGTCAGACGTTCAGAAGCAAATCGAAATATGAGAAGACAAGGCAGACGCTACCCCGGTTAGGGGACAAGTGTCGTCTCAGTTCAGTCCCGGAGAGATCAGTTCGATCATCATCGCCTGGCTTGTGCTCTCAATCGCAATCACTTACCAGAACTTTGTGGGTCTCTTTACTGGAATAGGTAGCCTTGAGATAGTCATAGCCGGCTTTGTTGCCACCGCGACAGGATTTATCATCCACGAAATGGGGCACAAGTTCGTCGCAATAAGACGCGGCTATGTCGCCCACTTCCGTCTCTGGATGTGGGGACTATTACTGACCCTGTTCATCGTAGTGTTTTCAAGAGGAGGTATCGTCTTTGGTGCTCCAGGAGCAGTCTACATTGCGCCCGCAGCGATGGCGGCCTACGGCTACGATTCGACGTATAGACCACGTGATCCCGAGCAGGAGAACATGGTAATTTCAGCAGCCGGACCCGGAATCAACCTTGCATTCGCCATAGCATTTCTATCATTACTTCTAGCTGTACCAGCAGGATTCCTGTCGACCATCGCGATATTTGGTTTTGAACTAAATGTCGGGCTGGGATCATTCAACATGATACCCATCCCACCGTTGGACGGCTCCAAAATATTTCGGAAGAACCTCTTAGTCGGACTTGGACTAGCACTTCCCCTTTGGGCAATGTTCTTCATCCTCTTCACAATTGGCATCTAGACGGATTACTTGCATTGCTTCCTAGAGTGAAACGATTAATTCTCTAAGCGAGTGTTTTCTCGGCGATGCTAGTCGAGGAAGTCGGCCTTAGCGTTCTCTTCGTATTGGCCTTTGCAAACGGGGCCAACGATGTTGGCAAGAGCGTAGCTTCACTCATGTCTACCTCAGGAACCGGAGGTCCAAGACTAGGCCGCCGACCACTACTCTGGGGAGGGGTCTTCAGCGGTCTAGGAAGTATCTCGGCAATTCTGATTTCGGG
>VBBB01000094.1 GCA_005882955.1 Candidatus Bathyarchaeota archaeon
TACAGCATTACCGGACTATCGGCATTGTGGGACTATCAAATCAGAAAATTGAGGGCCCTTTGAATAACGACAGTGTCAGGCTGTGTGTGTCTGTTCTCTCAAATCTTAGTGCCTTCGTTGCTAGCGAAGAGATTTACAGATGGACGACGAATCTATTGAGATCGAGTCCGCGGAACGAAAACTTTGGTGGCTCCCGTACAGATGTTCTTGTGAACTCTCTCGTAGAAGACCCTATCGAAGGTTTCCCCGCACTTTTCACAAGTCGCCTTTCTAGACTGATGAGCCGACTTGAACGGCGACTTTTTCATAGGAGCGTTGCCCATCGGCGGTCACCTAGCCGATGCGCTAGGACTCCTCTAAATCTTGCTCTGACTCATCCTAATTAGTAGAGCCAAGAAAATTCAATATTTGCCCAGAGGAAAACGGCAAGGCTCCGCATTCGTAGGAGCGACCGCCCTCACCTGGTGCGCGTGTGTGTCTATTTTCCGGGATATTCAAGTTGACTAGTTTCGGGCGGGAGAAGGTAACAATTTTCCTATGGATTTGTTGCCTTCTAGAATGTGCTGTGGCCTAGAATGAGTGTAGCACACGGTCAATCTCGGCTGGAGGCTCCAATGGACCTCGCCCCTGTTCAGCCTCATACTAGCCTAGAGTCCGTGATGTTTGATCTCATTCTCAAATTCCTGCAGACCCCTGGTCAGGTCCTACTCGTTCAGGGACCACCCGGTTCAGGCAAGACAACCTTTGCGCTTGAGATTCTCAACAGCCTAGAGGAGACCCACAAGATATACGCGTCGAGCAGAGTGGCCCCGGCCAGACTCCGTCAGCATTTTCCCTGGATAGACGAAGTCATCGACACGATGTCCGGCAGAACAGCGAGGGCAAGCTGGATAGACGAACTTCACGATCTCCGCCGGGTCGAACCGGACACTATTTTCAACCAAGTTCTCAGATTGAAACACTCGAAGCAAAGAGCGGTCTTGGTTGTTGACAGTTGGGAAGGTGCTATCCGAAACACGAACGATGAGGGCCGAAAAATGCTCGAGTCAGCAGTCCTCTCGGAGCTGGATGAGAGCAAAGTTAGCGTTGTGATAGTGGTCGAAGATTCCAAGAAGGCCGGCGACCTCGGCTACCTTGTGGATGGGATCGTAACTCTCGACCAGTCAGAGCTTGACGGAAGGAGGGTTCGAACCATCGCCGTGAACAAACTACGCGGCTTCAGCGTTCCCACAAAACGGGGAATATTCTCGCTTGACAAAGCGAGGTTCACAATACTTCATAATGGATTGCGACAGCCGGGAATCAACATGCATCCGAAACCACTAGAGCCTATTCCTCATCCACCCCACGCCTTCTCTCTCGGCAGCAAAGACATGGACCAGATGCTTGGCGGCTCTATCCCGAGAGGGGCCTTCCTGCTCGTAGACGTTGACAGCAGCGTCTCACCTCTTGAGATTCGGGCTATTCTCAATATGATGCGGGCGAACTTCATCAACCAGAAGGGTCCCTGCGTGATCGTCCCAACCGCCGCATATAGTTCTGATACTGTAGCAGAGTCTCTCAGCAAGTACGTCGGATGGGAAGCCATAGAGGACAGAGTGAGAATATTGGAGTACAACCAGTCTCTCGCTCCAAAGAAATGGAGACTTGTAATGAAGAGCAATCTCTCGGACGATGTCAAGACCTTCGCTCACGCCTGGGACGAACTGGCAAAGATCTCACCTCACAGAATGCTCGACATCAACGTCGACAAGGCAGTACAAGTCTACGGCCGCGACGAGCTCTCAGTGCCAGGTCTTACTGAACTAGGGGCGAACATGCGAGACACCGAAGGCTTGAACATCGCAATAGCCTCAATCGACTCCAAACTCCGGGACCAGTGGTTGTCGGTCGTCGACTATCACCTTAAGATCAAGAATGCTGACGGTTCACTCGTCATATACGGGGTCAAACCATTCACTCCTCTTTACGGAGTTGACCTAAACTTCGACAAAGGATACCCAGTCCTCAATCTCATGCAGATTGTCTGACACTCTGAGCCAAGAATAAAGACTACACCACATCGGGACTTGAGTTTACCGTCGATAGGGTCGTGTTTCGGGAGAAAAAGAATTGAGAATCTTGGTATTCTGTCGAATAGATCTGCTACTCTAATGCTTGAGCCTCGACTGTTCCCGACGCGGTTCCTAACACCTAGCTGGCATCTTTGTCACGAAGAAGGTACGATGTAGCCTGACGGGTTCTGAGACTGATTCTACTGATCCCTTCAGTTACGAGACGGATCAGTTTGGTCGGATGTGTCTCAACGTCATGCCACTGCCATCCCTGATAGCTTCGGGCCTCTCGGCCTGATTCTTCGTGAGTCACGGCGAGTCTTAGGGTCTTGCGATATTCGGGAAACCTTTCGAGGAAGTATGCGAGCCTGTTCTCGGTTGCTTCAAGAGCTTGTACAGTTGCGCCTGTCAAGGAACCAGCCTTGCCTGCCCGAATATCATTGTGCAAGATTCGACCGAAAACATTGTGATGCCATACGGGTGGCAGGGCCGGTAACAATTCCAGAAGGCTGAGCACGATTTCCGGCCGCATACTCTGAGTCTACTCCCTCAGGTTACGGCTTGTTTTTGCTTCCGACATGAACGCTTCCCTATCACTGACTAGGCATTTGGCACCGAAGCGAGGGGGCTAGGAATAGTCAACATCATCTCAGTTCAATCATTCAAAGGAGGCACGGGAAAGAGCACTATCTCGGCCAACCTCGCCGTTACCCTTGCACAATTGGGGAAGAGAGTGGGAGTAGTTGATCTAGACCTTGAGGGTCCGGGTCTTCACGTTATCCTTGAGGCTCCGGGTCTTCACGTTATCTTCGGAGTCGCTGATTATGATGTTCAGCCGACGATAAACGATGTGCTCCAGCACAAAGTCCCTGTTAGCCAGTCTGTTGTGGATCTGACTAGCAAGATCCAGTTGAAGGCTGGTTGCTTGATTTTCTGCCCGGCAGGGCACAAGCTCGACGATATTCTGTCCATTCTCGACACCGGCTTCAACCTCTACACATTCAAGAGAGTTCTCGAAGACCTTGCAAGAGACTACAATCTTGACTATCTCCTAATTGACAGCCATCCCGGCATCGAGAAGGACACCCTTCTCTCAATGGCGCTCTGCGACTACCTAGTCCTGATCTCAAGAGTAGACCAGCAGGACCTCTTCGGCAGCGGAGTCATGACAGAAGTCGCCAGCCAACTGAGAAAACCAGTAGTCCTCATCCTAAACATGGTGCCCAGCTCAGTCAGTGAGAAAGAGGCAGCCAAGATCGCGGAGAGGCTCGCAGAACTCTTCCACCTTCACGTTCTGACGGCTCTTCCGTTCAACTCAGATGTTCTAGAGAACCTCAGCAAAGGAGTCTTCGTCTTAGAGAAGCCGAAAGACCCGCTCACGAAAAGGTTTACTGAGATAGCGATGAAGATGCTTGAAGCGATCGAAACGGGCCCTGCGGATGACCCTTTCACAACCCAATCGACGTCTCAACCCGTCGCGTAGGAGCGCCCCAGTGTCTCAGCTCTCCTCTCGAAGAATAAGTTATTCTTAGTATTTCTTGATTGGTAACGGATCTGGTAACGGTGAATGGTAACAATTGGGACAAGGATATTGCATCGCGCCCTAATTCTTAGATCAGCTAAGGTGTGATTCTGTTTCGGTCTCGAGGGAACATTGTGGCCTCGCGAATGTTCTCTCGTCCGGTGATCTTCATAGTCAGCCTTTCTAGTCCTATGGACCATCCTGCGTGGTAGGGGGCTCCGTAGCGGAACGCATCCACATACGATTTGAAGTTGTCCGGATTCAATCCCTTAGCCTTCAGTCGGCTGATCAACAAGCTCGGCACGTGAATGCGCTGGGTCCCTGAGGACACCTCAAGCCCGTCATAGATTAAGTCGAAGGCTTTACAGGTCTTCCCATCCGGATTCGGCATAGCATAGAACGCCTTCAACTCCAGAGGCCAGTCAACCATGAAGAAGGCCTTCTTCCCTAGAAGTCCAGCAAGCTTTCGCTCTTGAGTCTTCGAGAAATCCATCCCATATTCTATCTCTTCGCCACTTTTCTGGAGCATGTTTACGGCCTCAGAGTATTGAACTCGCTTCAGCGGCAGGGTCAGCAGTTCCAATTCTTGACCAAGCCGTTTCAATTCCTCACTACAAGCATCGTGCATGGTCTTGACGCAGTGTGCCATGAATTCCTCTAAGACCTGCATTACGTCCGCATCGGTCGCGAACGATTCTTCGATGTCCATCTGCCGCACCTCGTTCAGATGGGTCGGCTGTTCGAACTTCTCAGCCCTGAAGATCGGAAGAACGGTGAAGACCTTCTCGAAAGATATCGCGCACATCTGCTTGTACAACTGCGGCGACTGGGCAAGATACGCCTCCTTCTCGAAATACTTCAATGAGAACAGCTCAGCACCCCCCTCACTGGCAGAGGCTATGATGACCGGCGGCTGAATCTCCACATAGCGCCGCTCAAGAAAAAACTGTCGGAAGGACTCCAGAATCTTCGACTGTATCTTGAAGATGGCATTCGACTCCTCGCTACGAAAATCTAGGACCCGCCAGTTGAGCCTCGTCTCCAACAACGTAT
>VBBB01000095.1 GCA_005882955.1 Candidatus Bathyarchaeota archaeon
AGTCGCGAAGGACGAAGGACCCTTTGCTCAGGCCCTGGAACCGACGGGGTGTCTTGGTGATACGTTCGCTGTAGTTCTAGGGAAGTCGCGAAGGACGAAGGACCCTTTGCTCAGGCCCTGGAACCGACGGGGTGTCTTGGTGATACGTTCGCTGTAGTTCTAGGGATCCTTTGTTCGGGTACAACAGGCGTATTCTTTCGGAGAATCATACGGCTTACCGTCAACTGGACCGACCCGCTAATGACCAACGACAATGCAAGTTTCTGGAAATGCGACAATTGCGGATGCACTAACGATGCGAGGGACATCTTCTGCGAGAACTGTAGACGCGGGGTGCGTCCAGAACATTCCGAGATCGACGATTATCTTGCCAACACAATAGTAAGAGAAATGTGGAAGAGTCAGAAATGAGATTGGTTAGCTCCTACGTGCTGCTGACTGCATGCTTCAAGGAAGAGAATATACGGTGAACGGTTTTGTCGGTCATCCCTACCATTGTCCCCGAGGATAATTCGACGTAATATGCGTAGATAAAAAACGGACCTGCCCGTCTGGCGTCAGATCGGAACGATCGACCGCAATTCATCCATCGATCAGCGTTTCGGGTCGACGACGTTCGTCTGCCCGAATTGTTCCCAGCGCAATCGGGTAAGACCTCAACAGCCATTGGCTGTGACCAGGAAACGTTCCTTTTCGAGTGACGGGGCGCCTCCTAGTCCCTGGGGTCATCGCTTTTTGTTCTGATCTCTTCACAGCGACACCAACCGCTTCGAGGACCGACCAGAGCCAACATGCCTGCTGCGAGGAACTGCATAACATAGTTTAACGCGGGCCCGGTGGGATTCGAACCCACGATTTTGGGCTAGCTCCGAAAGCTCCATCCTCCAAGTTGAGCCTTCTCCGAAGGCCCACGTCTTGGTCCTGGCTCGACTACGGGCCCCGCGACTATTTCCGGTTTACTAGCCCTTTTATTGCCTTGCGCAATGCGACGGGAACCCTGGGTCCAACGTAAATCCCGGAAATTCCCGGCCGAAGAATCAGAAATTTCGATCAGGAGGTGACACCGCTTTGTTCGAGATCCTCCGCTTGAGATCAGGTGGTAGGATCGAAGATGGATATTTACCATCTGCAGACAAAAAACCAGATCCTAAACTGCTATGCCTCTAATATCCAGATTCCGCGTTCCTTAGTCTAATGCCCTATTCTGTGCTTGTCCCGCTCGATAGATGTCTTAGGAATCGTTGTATCATGCGTCTTACTCCGTGAGCTTCCGGCTTTGCTTGGTTGAAAATCGATACGAAGTCAGCGTGGTACTGCTGCGCAAGTGCATTGTCAGTTGCAAATGTGGCGTTCTCAAAATTCTTGTTCTCCGCTCTCTCTGTATAGTTGTAGCTTCCCCACTCTACAGTCTTCCCATCGACAACAATGTACTTGTCGTGCATTATTCCTCCATTCGGTGAAATCAGCCGTACATCGCACCCAGCTCTTTCCAATGTGTCGTGCAGTTTTGCTTGTCGACCCCGTGTCTCCAAACGGTCTAGGACGAGCGCGACCTTGACTCCCCTTTTTATCGCCTCTAAAATCGCCTTCTCGACGTACATATTCGTGAATTCGTAGGCCGCCATCTCGATGCTCCCCACAGCGCTATCGATTAGAGCGACCGCTTGCCGTTCTATTCCTCCCGCCGGGGAGAACAGAGCATTAACGCGAGGGGTTGACAGTTCACGCCCCACTTTCTCCTGTATAGTGGTGTTCTGTTCTTCTTTCGAGACCGGCTCCGGACTGTCTGAGACCGCGTTCTCGATCTTCCCGGGTGAAAGGACGGCTTGACCGCGTTTTGAAAAGGGCCGCAAGGTGAGCTTGGCTCCCGTCTTCCCTTCTAGCGAAAGGAAGAGCTCAGTCCGATTCCCAGATCGATAAGCGCCCTCGATCCAAAGTTCGATCGAGTCGACGTTCAGACCCGTGAACCAGTCCAAAAGCTCATCCAATTGCAGCCTGAGACTCTTGAAGGGTGTAATGCCTGCAATCTGAGCCGCAGGGTTCTCGGGCGGCCTGAAAACCAGCACTACATCGTCCGTAACGTCTGACCTACCCTTCCCAAGCAAGCTCATGTCTATGGCTCCCTATCGAGATTCATTGAATAACCGATTGAAACCCGCGTGCATCCCTCTAGGGTATTGGCCCCGAGAACGGAACTCTGCTCCACGTAAGCGGCGAGGCCTTACTGGTGAAAGGGCAGCCAGTCCTTACCTTGAATCCTTTCCGACCTCATCCTTCTGAAGAGCTTTCTTGCCCATTTTTCTGGTCTACCCCATTTGAGTCTGACCCGCTTCTGGTCGATAGAGGATGATGTGATTATTAATCGGAACAGTTCGTGCCTAATTCAAACAGTCGGGCGGGGCGTGGGATACGAGAGGTAGAACATTCTAGTGTCATCATCCGTTCAGGCGTGCATAGAAGCAAAGTTCGTCACGAAATCCTACGGCAAGACCGTCGCGCTCGATGATGTCTCCTTCAGCATCCCATGCGGCGAAAGGTATGCTCTTCTCGGTCCTAACGGGGCTGGGAAGTCAACTACCCTGAAGCTTCTCGTCGGCCTTTTGAAACCCGACACTGGGACGATTAGGATCAGCGGATACGAACCATTCAGCTCGGACGCCAAGTCGATTCTCGGATATCTTCCTGAAGATGCGACGCCCTACAGGACATTATCTGTCAGGGAGAACCTAGAATACATCGCCGCCCTTCGAGGAGTGAAGGATGTCCGTGAAGCGACTGAGAGATTCTTGGATGATCTCAGCCTCCGGGAATATGAGCGGGCCAAGGTCGGCAAGCTCTCCCGGGGAAACATGCAAAAACTAGCCATCGCTCTTGCACTCATTCACAAGCCGAGAATAGTCCTGCTTGATGAACCGCTGAATTATCTTGACATCCCAACTCAAGAGAGAGTTTTCAAGATGCTAAAGTCTCTCGACTCGACACAGATAGTTTCCACTCACATCATGTCAATCGCCACACGACTCACAGAGAAGGTCATCATGATCTCAAGGGGGAGGATTGTCTGGAACGGGACCATTGACACGCTAAAGAGTCTGGAACAGGGCGAAGAGCCGATAGAAAGCGTCGTTGCTAGGCTAATGACAAATGCTGGCTAAACTCGTAAAGTTCGTACTCCTAACCATGTTCTCCAAGCCGCTCCTTGGCGGTTACGACTGGAGGCTCTGCAGAATTCTCGGGAGGATTCTCCTATTACGCTGTAGGTGCTTCGATCTTCTTCATCACGGTAAGCCTCCTTTTCGGAGGTCTGTTCATCCTAAAGTCGGACAGGGACTACTTGCTGACTCTCCCGCTGAAACGAAGGGAGCTCAGCCTCTCACTATTTACGGCTCAATTCGTCGGTTCCGGCATCACCATACTCTTCCTCTTCGGATTCTATCTTGCGGGCGCCGGAACTCTCCAGACCACGATAGTGCTCGGGGCAGAGTAGTCACTGCGCTTGGCGTCGTCTCGAACATTCTCTCGACCCGAGTTAGGGCGGGGCTCGCAGCAATTCTCGGAATCTGGTGCCTCTCTTCGACCTTCGGGAATCCGTTTACCCCCGTTTCTCCTTTCACGGGAGACCTTCTGTACGGCAGCATAGTGCTGTTCGGTTTCGCAGCCGTAACTGTGCCCGTTGCTCTGAGAGAGTTGGCCTATCTAGAACTGGGATCGATGAGGAGTCTTTTGAGAGCTACCAGTTCTGAGTACAAGAAGACCATGAGCTTCGCTGGTAAGAGTCCCGTGAGAGCGATCTACTCTTACCACTTGTCGTTCCTGGAGCTGGTGGGGAGAGTCAATCTTGCGGGCTCCACCAGTTACAGGGCAGCGCGTGTAAAAACATCTACTGTACTCATTATTTCCAGTGTTCTAGCCGCAGTCTATCTTTTTTTGGCTGGGCTATCACCATTTGCCGATCTTCTGTCTAGGCCCGTCGTCATCGTCTTGCCCATTCTCATGGGGATCATCACCCTAGTCTTGATGTCTCAAGGAACGTTCTCTAACGAGAGAGGCTGGCTCGCATTTACTGCCATGGACCCGGCGGTATACCTGCGTCATCTCCTTCTTTCGAGAGCGGTCTCGACCTTAGCCATAACAGGGCCATTCGCCCTTGCAAATATTGTCCTCGCCTTTCGGGGCGTTTCAGCGGCAGTAAACTCTTCGATCGTGCTTCTCGTCACAGTTTCTTCAGCATCGATACTCGCAACCTACCTGGTGGCCAGGCTGGGCGCTGTTCAGCAAGTCAAAGAAGAAGGAATGATGCCTGGACAATTTGACCTGAAGCAACTTCTCGCCATCATCCCCACATACATTGTAATCATTCTCATAGTAGTCTCTGAGATATCATTGACAGCCTCCATTGCCATTGCTGGAGTCCTTGGGACCCTCTCACTGCTTATGATGCTAAGCAAAAGCGTCTGGAGAGGAATAGCCTATCGTCTCACCCAGCGCGGATTTGTCTGACCCTACTTCTCAACGTCCTTTGGGACTAGTCCGTGAACTTGTAATGCCGGTAGCCTTGGGGAGTCACATCGATCAGAACGAACTCGTTTTCCGGTTCTGCCACAAACTTCCTCCCATCCGGCAGGGGTCCAGCTTCGTGAAGCGCCTCATATTCAACCAAGGACACCGGTCTGCGGTGTTGCAGCTTCTCTGAATGACCAAACTTCTTCGCTACCTCATCCCATCCTTCCTGGAAGACCCAGCTAGAAA
>VBBB01000023.1:0-2746 GCA_005882955.1 Candidatus Bathyarchaeota archaeon
TGGGCTTCGTATCTTGTTCCTCTGAACTCCTCGATGTTCCCGCAGTTCTTGCACTTGAGGACTACCCGTTCTCCCTCCAGTTTCTCGGAGATCAGGAGCATGTCGACTATTCCCTTCTCAAGGTATTCCTGAACCTTCTTTTCTCCGAACGCCGCCTTCCCTGTTTCGTGTCCTAGCTCGTAAAGGAATTTCTGGACTAGCTGTTTCTCTTCGCCGTATCTGACGCCTTTGAGTATCTCGCTGCTCTTCTCAACGACCTCCTCGACTCCTGCTTCACTCGTGTAGCTGGTGTCGATCAGTGAGAGGACTTTCTTCTTGAGCGTGTACTGCAGATACTCGCCTTCCTCAAAGACGTACTTTGTGGGTCCGGGTCCGCCGATGATGATTCCCTTCAAGTCTGGAATCTCCAGCATCATCTCGTTGAAGTGCTGGCCGACACGTTTGTAGTAGTCGTTGATGACTTGTTCTCTGATCCGCTCGAACCTTCGAGCAGACTGTCCCCCGGCCCTACTCTTGCCCGGTGTTCCCGAAGTGAATGTCTTCAAAATCTCTACTCTGCGTCCCTTCAGAGTGGCTACGACTGCTTCTGTCCCGTCAATCACGAGTATTCCGAACGTGTCCTTGTCGGCGACGAGCGCGAGTAGTGGTTCGACGTGGAAGCGAGCGTCGCATCTGTAGAAGCCGACCGTGATCGGTTCCGGCGGGATCAACGTGTATGTCTCCATCTTCTCACTGCCAGCTCCGTTCTGTGGGATTGCGCCTGCGAAGATTACCAGCCCGGTCGGAGGTGGTTCTTTGAAGAGTTTGAGTCGTTGCATTGTTCGTTCGATCCCGTCTTGGACGTTGTTCCGGGTGGTGCGTGATTTTATGTTGACCGCGGTACCAAGCTCTTCCCGCAACTGGCCTAGAACCTCGTGTATCTTTCTGTCTGGTGGGACGTAGAGGCTGATGAGTTCCGTGCCTCTCCCCTCCTTCTTTGCGAGTTGTTCGAGGGTTCGTTTGAACTTGAATTGTGCGACGGAGTCGGGGCCTGGCATCTAACGTCCTTCCGCCTCTGAAAATTCTTGTCTAAGGGCTTGGCCAGAGCAGCCGCTATTCGTTCAGAGAGAAACGTTGCGTGTCGAACTGGATTCGACCGGAAGCTTACTATTCACTTTGACCAGTCCTCGTTAGTAAATAGTGGTCAGAAATGTATTAAATCCTTGTTTCAAAAGTCTCCTCGAAGACTGCACTAATCACTCTTGGGGATAGCGGTCGTCTCGTCCCTCCGACTGCTTCTCCACTCTAATATACCGAATCAGTTCGTTTCTGCCTTCAGACTCAGATGAAGGCTGTTGTGAAGCTAGGGGGCGCGCTGTTCAAGCGGGACCCGGACGTTGACGCGTTAAGGAGCATGGGAAAGGTCCTGTCAAGTTTCGCGGGCGAAGGGAATCAGCTGGTGACTGTTGCTGGTGGTGGTCAGAATGCGCGGGTCTACATTGATGTTGCTAGGAGGCTGGGGGCGGATGAGTCGACTAGCGATCTGCTCGGGATAACCGTGACCAGAGCTAACGCGGAATTGTTCAGGCTGGCTCTTGGCAGTATTGCCGTGACGAAGATTCCTACGAGGCTCTCGGAGCTGATTCACTATGTGAGTCCTGGGAAGGTAGTGGTCATGGGGGGTCTTCAGCCTGGACAGTCGACGAACGCTGTGGCAGCTCTAGCGGCTGAGATAACCCGTGCCGATTTGCTTGTTAATGCGACAGATGTCCAAGGGGTCTATACTGCGGATCCGAAGAAGGATCCGAAGGCCAAGATGTTGAGGACGGTCAGTGTTGATAAATTGTTGGGCTGGGCGATGGCCGGAGATGTTTATGCGGGCAAGTATGAACTGTTGGATCCTCTAGCGTTGAAGATCATGCAGCGAGCGAGGATTCCGACGAGGTTCGTCTCAATGGAGGACCCGTCGAACATAACGAGTGCTTTGCGAGGCCGAGACATTGGAACCCTCGTATCATATTCTTGAGAGGCCTGTTTTGATGAAACTGTTAGACCTGTTTCAATCTAAGGCTCAAGTTAGACTCGTAGAACATTTGTTACAGAACCAGGATAAAGTCTTCAACCAGGCCGGTCTCGCGCGAGTCCTCGATGTATCCCCTTCAACTGTCGCGCGTATCGCAGAACCACTAGTCAAATGTCGGGTATTGATGTTCGAGAGATATGAACAAGGAATGAAGATCTTCGCCCTGAACAAGGAGGAACCAGCAGCACGCAACTTGATGGACTTTTACGACAAGATTCGCCAGCTGTGACGATCCATGGGTCGAATAATCTCATCGCCTGGACCCTTCCGGCTTTGTGCTTGAGAGTTTCTTTTTGACTGATGCGCTTGTTAGTTCGCGAAGCGCATCTGATGCAATCCACTTTGCCGACCTAGAGTCCGATTCTCGGATCTTCGAGCATGTCTGGATCGCTGCGGAATTCAAGATTGCATTTCTTTTTCCGATCTGTCGTAGCCCCCAGTTTACAGCTTTCTTGACGAAGTTGCGTTCATCTGAGGCCTCTCTAACTATGATGGGAAGAAAATCTAGAAACGTTTTGTTCGAAGCTTCCTTGTTGTGAACAGCCAGTTCAGCCATAAGAACGAAGCCTGCTCTCTTAACGAACTCCTCTTTTCTCGTGGACCATTCGTGTGCTTTCCTGTTTGCGAATTCTGTTCTGTAGAACAGGTTTCCGCAGCAACCGTCCGCAACATCCCATGAGTCGA
>VBBB01000023.1:2777-3170 GCA_005882955.1 Candidatus Bathyarchaeota archaeon
TGCTTCATGGATTCGACTCTTCCAGAGTTCTTGCGCAAGGTAATGACTGATTCCAACTTTCTTCGATATATCGCGAAGTTGTGGAATAGAAACCCCAAGAGCCATGCTAGTCTGTATTCCAAAGCGCGACATTCCGGCAACCGCTTTGGGGCTGCTTCTCCGCCTTAGGTCCTCCATTAGGTGCTCAAGGCTTATGAGAGCTGGATGATCTGAAGGGGGCCGATGTGGGCCTTTTCATTAAGTTCTGTTTGTTTTGTTGATGTTTGAAATCTCGCTCTTATCAAGGATTCTTGCGACGTCCGGACTCGAAGGCTCATTTCCGGTATTTTCCGGAATTGGGTAAGAAAAGACATGAAGCGATACCTGCTTAGTTTCGAAGATATCTCAGGCTAT
>VBBB01000067.1:0-233 GCA_005882955.1 Candidatus Bathyarchaeota archaeon
TCAAGGGAATACTTGACGTTCTCAGGGCCGAGAGGCTACTGCCGTCTGAGACTGCTCAGCTGGTGTCCCGCACGCCTGCCGTGTTTGAACAGGCGGACGATTGGCTTGTGAAGATTGAAGACGAGATCAACGCTTTCTACAGCCGACTCTTGAAAGAGACGGTTCCAGGCGAAAGCCTCTCATTTCTACAGCTGTTGGGGAAGGGAGATACTGTGCAAGCGGTCCGCATGTTC
>VBBB01000067.1:522-1708 GCA_005882955.1 Candidatus Bathyarchaeota archaeon
CAGCTCAGGCCTGAGTTTGCTAAGCACGTGAGGAAGCTCTCGAATAGACCTCTCTTGACCCCAGGTCCACTGAGAACCCTATCGTTCATAGCTCTCAGGCAGCCGATTCCTCAGTCACATGTCGTACGAGTTAGAGGAAAACTCGCATATCACCACGTCAAACAGTTGAAGGAAATGGATCTAATCAGTTACGATAAGATCGGACGCTCAAGGCTTCTGCGGACAACGATAACTTTCGCAGACTACTTCAACCTCAACCATGATCCGCTTATCTTGAAAAAGGAACTGAAGAACGTGCTGGATTTAACGACCCAGGTACAGAGCCAGAGAGCACAAGCGTCAGATTCGTCAGAGCAATCTTAGTCTGGAAACGCGAGTCTTCTATCGAAGAGTCCTAGACCGAACAACTACTTGTTGAGCCGCAAATTCATCAGGAAACTGCATTATCACAAATCGTCTTAGCGGCCACGGCAGTCTCAGCACGACTTTCTCGAAGACGGTGAACAACGCCCAGGCGAGGCTGAACGGGAGGGTCAAGATTCTGGCTCAGCTCTCAGCTTCTGCCTCTTCTCGATGCTAGGCCCCGGACTGCTCTTCCTTGGTATCAATCGGATGAGACTCATGAGGCGCGGTAAAAGCTTCCAGAGGGACCCATCTCGACCTTTCAGCTCCTTTCACCCAGAGACCATTACCATCGACCCATTCGACGACACCTTCGATCGTCTCACGATTCAACAGGGTCACCTTCACGGTGTCACCCTGCTTAGGTAGAGACATGCTCTAGACGAGACGGCTGGCCGAATAATAACCTGTTTCCAAGATTTTTTCCGTCTAAGCGTAGAGGATTGAACTGAATCCTCGTCGCAGCCTCGTGGCTTGCGGCCGAATCCTTGCAGGGTCTGTGCCCTTGTAAACTTGACTTATGAGTTCCGCTACCCTATCCATATCCTTGGGTTTCATTCCACGCCTCGTGGCTTCGCAGGTGCCTATCCGTATCCCGCGATCCACGATGATATTCGCATCCTCCAGCCGCTGGGTTAGCCTGTCGATTTCTTTCTCGTCTTTCATGTTCAGGTAGACTTGGTGGGACGCGGTGAACCCGTAATCTGCACACTTTACAGGCACGCCTCTCTCGTCCAAACTCTTCCCCAAGGCCTTGGCATTTTCAATCACGCGTGGCGCATAT
>VBBB01000067.1:1744-31223 GCA_005882955.1 Candidatus Bathyarchaeota archaeon
TACCAGACCAGGGAACTGTCGGCCTTTCACTTCGGCTTCAACCTCCTTCTTTCCAACAATTATTCCTCCCTGTGGACCGAACAGGCTTTTGTGAGTTGATCCCAGTAAGAGTTCCGCGCCTTCCTGAAGCGGCCTCTGGAACTCGCCTCCGGCAATCAATCCAAGCACGTGGGAGCCATCGTAGACTACCCGAGATCCTGCCGTGTTGCAGGCTTCTGCGAGCTCCTTGACTGGATGTGGGAATAGGAAGAAGGATTGGCCGAAGACGACGAGTGAGGGCTTCTCATCTTCTATCAACCCGCGAGCCTTTTCTGTATCAATGTTCATCCGTTCTGAATCGAATGGAAAATACAGATTCCGAACATTCACGAATGTTGGATATCCAGCTTGATCGCTTAGACCTGGATAGCCTCCATCTGCGGGACTAACTGTTAGAATAGAACCGCCTGGTTTGGCGAGGGTGGAGACCATGATCATATCAGCCATGTGTCCTGAGAGTGGCCGGAGCGTGGCCCAGTCGGCACCGAAAACCTCGCACGCTATTTTCTCTCCAAAGGATTCGAGTTCGTCCATGAACTTGGTCCCCCGATACCGATGCCCCATATCGCCTGAGAGAAGCTGTCTAACAGTATGACTCGTCACGTTCTCAGAAGGAATCAGATTCAGGCATTCTTCAGCCCGCCACTTCTGATGCTTGCCTACTATCTTCCGGATCTGAGAAGCGTAGGACGTTGAGGAAAACTCCAGGGGAGGCTAGACGCGTCGGCCGCGTCGGCCACCAGGTCGACGTGTCCCGTCGTGTGGAACAGGAGTGACATCCTCAATTCTGCCGATCCGGAATCCGTGACGAGCCAACATTCTGATCGCGGCCTGGGCGCCGGGACCAGGAGTTCGGGCTCCATGACCTCCAGGCGCACGGACACGAATATGGAGAGAGGTTATCCCCTTGTCTTTCGCAACCTTTGCTGCAGCCGCAGCTGCCTGCATCGCAGCGTAAGGGGTCCCTTGCAATCGATCAGCCTTCACATGCTGACCTCCTGCACTACGAGAAATCGTCTCTGCACCAGTCAAATCGGTAATGTGAACCATGGTGTTGTTGAAGCTTGAGTAGATGTGGGCGATTCCCCAGTGGTCTGCCGGTTGCTTAGCCTTCTCCGCCATGATCTCGACTATCCGAGAAGTCTCGGCGGTCGGCCCGCGAATTTAAACCCTTAGACAGGAAACGGTGACCAGGACAATGCGACGAACCTTCTGGCTGCTTGACCTCAATCATGCGATCTACGAGGCACAATCGTCAATCTGGCTCTGGGGCATCACCCATGAAGGAAAACGAGTCCTCGTCATTGACAGCAACTACCGAGCCTACTTCTACCTCCTACCGAAAAAGGAGCAGGACCCGGAAGAGCTTAGGAAAAAGCTGGAAGCAGAAAAACCTCATGCCACTATCGAAAATGCAACAATTGAGAAGAAGAAACTGCTAGCCGACGAACGAGTCGTCCTCAAGGTGTTCTGCAAGGACCCAGACTTTCTGGAGAAGGCTGCACGAGAAACCCTGAAAAAAACTGGTGCTGAAGCAATCTACGAAGAGAAGCTCCGACTGGCAATCAAGTACCAGTACGATCACGGAATCAATCCTTGCCAGTGGTATGAGGCGGATACCACCTCGTCAACGATAGACCCAAAGAAGTTCAATGTCCAAGAAACTCTGACAGCAACAGACCATCCACGCGCCATCACGAAAGAGGAACCGCCTAGCCTAGTTCACTTCTCATTCTCAACCCTGTCAGTCAGTAAGATAGGTGCACCCAGCGCAATAAGAGACCCAATCCAGATCATCAGTTGGAGAACAAACAAGAATGCGAACGAAGTTCTTCTGACTCACGACAATTCGGATCAAGCCACAATCGAGAAGTTCGGCGAAGACGTCATTAAGATCAATCCAGACTTTGTTCTGAGCTTCGAAGGAAACAGTATCCAATGGCCCTATCTTGTGAAGAGGGCTAACAAGACCAAGACTCCTCTCAGAGTCGGCCGAGATGAGGGTCCGCCACATCAGAGCCTCTACGGGCACTACTCGCTGATCGGACGAGCGAACGTTGACCTTCTCAATTTCGCCGAGGATCTGTACGAGGTCAAGAACAAGACAATTGAAGACCTCGCAAAATACCTTGGAATCAAATTATAAAGCCTATCGATGAGACAGCTTACTTCGACTACTGGTCAAAACAAGACCAGAGAAAAATCTTACTCAAACATATGGAAGAACAGACCGAAACCATCCTCAAGATCGGAGAGGAAGCAATCGACTATGTCATACAGATATCCGCTCTCTCAGCATTACCTCCTGACCAAGTGATAGCCGCGGCCGTAGGATTCCGAGTCGACAACTACCTAATGATGGAGACCCATAATCTTGGCCAGCTAATACCTTCTAGAACCGAACAGCCCATCATTCCATACAAGGGAGCAATTGTCCTCGAGCCGAAGGTTGGGCTACACGACAACGTGGCCAGTCTCGACTTCTCGTCTATGTATCCAAGCTTGATGATCAAGTACAACATTTCTCCTGACACACTTATCACCGGGAAAGAGACTGAGGATATCTTCGAAGTCCCCGAGGTCAAACACCGATTCAGAAAGAACCCCTCCGGGTTCTACAGAATAGTTCTCACAAAACTCATCGAAGCCCGCAAGACTACCAAGGCCGAGCTCAAGCGCACAGCCAAGGGCGATTCGAGATATCCTCTACTAAAGGCTCGTGAGAAGGCCGTCAAAGTCATGACGAACGCTGTCTACGGCTACGCGGGCTGGGCTGGGGCACGTTGGTATTCGAAGGAGGTCGCGGAATCAGCCGCCGCCTTAGGAAGGGAGACAATCAACCGCGCGATATCGCTCGCGAAGAGCCTCGGACTCACCGTCTTCTACGGCGATACGGACAGTCTCTTCGTGAACTACGATGAAAAACTTGTCCAAAAGTTTCAGGCTGAGATCGATCGACAGCTCGGGCTCGAAATCAACCTATCCGAAGTCTACAAGAGAATACTCTTCACAGAGGCCAAGAAAAAATACGCGGGCCTTAGAACCGACGGACAGATCGACATCGTAGGTCTCGAGGCAGTCAGAGGGGACTGGTCCAACCTAGCCCGGGACATACAGAACACGGTTCTGGGAATGGTCTTAGAAGACGCCAACCCGTCCAGAGCCACAGCCTACGTTCAAGACTTGACGAAGAATCTCAAATCGAAGAACCTTCGATTATCATCGTTCATCATATGGAAGACTCTGACAAAGCCCGTCGAAGCATACGAAGTGAATGCTCCACATGTGGAAGTTGCGAAGAAGATGGCGAAAGACGGCTGGCCGGTTACGGCCGGAGACAAAGTCGGCTTCGTGATAACGAAGAGAACTGGGAAATTGTTTCAGAAGGCGGAGCCTCACTATAAGGTGACAATTGAGGATGTCGACTACGACTATTATGTTCGGAATCAGATTGTGCCGGCTGCGGCCCGTATCCTCGAAATTCTCGGTGTCTCAGAGGAGCAGTTACTAGCGGCTCCCGTTTCTCAAACTAGTCTCTCAGTTGGGACCAAACGAGGATAAGTCGCTGAGCGTTAGAACACTAACGTTAGCTGGCTTTTTCGCCCCGTCTGATACCCGATCTCCAATCACGTATTTTATGCCCTTTCCCGCTGCGATGTCCAGAAGTCTCTGCGTGACCACGCCGTCAAAGAGAACAAGGTGAGAGTTTTCAAGGCTCGGTATCTTCTCCGCAAGCTCACTTACCGGCATCTTAGACAATTCCTTACCTGCCTCGTCGAACACTACGGCCTCCAAGGTTCCCCGGAGGTCTTTTGCGGCGTCGAAGACTGGTAGAGGTAAGTTCGGCTTTTCGACCGGAGTAGCAGCACGAACGGTGATCTCAGGTGGACCGTAACCCTGTTCTCTTGGGCCATAGGCTCGCTCGGTATAGGATTTCTCTTGGTAAGGACGTTCGGTTCTTTCGGGTCTAGATGCAAATTGTGGTCTCTCTATGGGCTTTGCCATGTTTAGCGGCACGCGTTCGCGTAGGGCTCTCATGACCTCTTTGGGTGTGAGTTCTTCCACTTCTTTCCCGAATGGAGCACGAGCCACATAGTCGATCTCCGCAACCTGCGTGAGTTCCTTAAGGATCAGATCGCCTGCTCTGTCTCCGTCTAGGAACGCTGTGACTTCTCGGTCCTTGGTGAGCTTGATGACTGTCTCTGGAACTTTGGTGCCATTGAGTGCGATTACGTTCTTGATGCCGACCTTCATGAGAAGAATGACGTCCGCTCGGCCTTCTACGACTATGATGTCTCCTCTCTCAGCCTCGGGTCCAGCCGGGAGTTTTTCGGGTCCGTATTCAATGACATCGACTCCGCGTAGGGATCCTGCAACTTCCTTCACGACCTCTTCGGTGCTGGGTGAGGATTCTACGACCCATTTTCGGAGAATGTCCTTGGCTTTGGTCAGTATTGCCTTGCGTTTTTCCTCTCGGACATCCTCTACCTTCTCGAGGCTGATCTTTGCTTCGCAGGGTCCAATGCGGTCAACGCTCTCAATTGCAGCGGCGATGATGGCCGTTGAGACTTTGTCGAGGCTTGACGGGATTACTATTGAGCCCGCTGTCTTGTCATGTTTGGAGTCTAGATTAATTTCGATCCGGCCTATACGTCCGGATTTTTGTAATTCTCTAAGATCAAGGTCTGGGCCGAAGAGCCCCTCTGTCTGGCCGAAAACGGCACCGACTACGTCAGGCTTCTCTACGACGCCTTGGACATCGAATTTTGCTTTTACAATATATTTTGTTGTCGAAGCGTACTGCGACGGTTCAACCATGAAAATTTAACCTCCATAATTCACTGACCTTCCTTAATTCCTCACTATACTTGTTAAGCTGAAAGCTTACCTTTCTAATCGGCGGGCTAGTATTAAAGCCCGTCTCCAGACTCAGGATTCTACCCGTTAGGGCTAAAAGAGAGCCGTATCGATCTCTTTCTCAAGAGAATCATCAAAATGCCCAAAGCCGCAGCCAAGGTAGGAGTAAACGGATTCGGAGTCATCGGAAAACGAGTCGCCGACGCTGTCTCGAAACAGAACGACATGAAACTTGTCGGAGTCTCTGATGTTGTTGGAGACTACCGCGTCAAGCTTGGTGAGATGAAAGGCTACCAGATCTACGCTTCAGTTCCAGAGAAACTGCCAGACATGAAAAAAGCTGGAGTTGAGGTTGCAGGGACACTTGAGGAGTTGTTGAGAAAGATCGACGTAATTGTTGATTGTACTCCAGCGGGATTGGGGGCAAAGAACAAGGTCATGTATGACAAGGCCGGCATCAAATCAATTTTCCAGGGTGGAGAAAAACATGAGCTGACTGGTTCATCTTTTGTCGCCCAGTGTAATTATGAGGAGAATCTTAACCGCGGTGCGACGAGAGTGGTAAGTTGCAACACAACTGGGATTTGCAGAACTGTAGGAACGCTTCAGAATACGATTGGCGTCAAGAAAGCGCGGGTCGTCTTGTTCAGAAGGGGTACTGATCCCTGGGAGAGCCACAAGACGGGTCTCATTAATACGGTCGTCCCGGAAGCTCACATTCCCTCACACCAAGGTCCCGACGCTCAAACGATTATTCCGAAACTGAACATTACAACAATGGCCGCAAGGGGGCCCTTTAACCTCGGGCACTTGCATTTCGCAATGGTCCAGCTCAAAGGGGAGCCAGAGAAGAAGGATGTTCTGAAGGCCTTGAAGAGCGCGCCGAGGCTGGCGCCAGTCCGGATCTCTGATGGAGTTGATAGTATGAATGCGGTGGCTGAGATGATGCGGGACCTTGGACGTGTGAGGGCTGACATGTGGGAGGTGGCCTACTGGGAAGACATCCTCGACGTGACCGACGGCGAGGCAAACATGGTGTATCAAGTACACAATGAAAGCGTGGTCGTCCCAGAGAACGTCGACGCTGTAAGAGCGCTTACCGGATTGGAGACTGAGGGAAGCAGATCCATTGCAAAAACCAACGAAGCCATGGGCATCGGCAACAAGTTCCTCTAAACTACTCGTAGCAAATCCGGCTGGACCGGATGCGTCCGCGGGGTTTCAGCCCTAAGATGCGATGAGAATGCCTTGAAGTGGAGTGTAACGATAACCAGAATCCTGATTGGTCTGGCTTTCCCTTGGCTAATCTTTGTAGTGATCGACCTCATCTGGTTCTACTTCCATCCTTTTACATAGAAAACCAGAATCAACACTGGATGGAACGACCAGTTTTCCACATTTGAAGGAATAAGCCGAATCTATCGAGAGATTGTATTAGACGAAAACTAGGCCTTTGCCAGAATCGATCTCGAATGTCTCTGCGTCTACCTTTGCCGACTTTTGATTGACCCTCTGCACCTTCAATTCCCGTTCGTTCGGATCCGAATCATCCTTCGACAAGTCAGCGAGACAGTCAGCCATGTCGGTCAAGGAGCTAGCCAAATCCTTCGGCAGCTGGGACATGTCTACGGTGACGATGAGCGTCGCACCAGAGTCTTTGAGCTTGCTAGCAAGTTCGGTGAAGCTCTTGACGAAGTCTTTCTGCGGTATCTTCGTCGCTAGTTTGTCGATGGAGTCGAAGACGACTCTGATCCTCTCTCCCGTGAATACCTGACTGTTTCGGACCAGAGTATCCTGAATGTTTTCGAAGTTGAAAGGTTGGTCCAAGTAAGTTGCCTCCATACTGAACGTATCAGACTGGGACGCATAACCGTCAACGATGATGAACCGGTACTGAGATTCGTATTGCGACGGATCAGATCCCAGTTTCTTTATCTGTTCGCGGAGAGTGGTGGGAGCTTGATCATAGGTCACATAGAGACATGGATCTCCCCTTTTCAGATAGTTGGCTGTGAGGCCTGAGCAGAGAGTTGTCTTGCCAGCTCCTGGTGGGCCGTTGATAATGACAAAGCCCGGACTCTCAAGGTTTCCTTGAGTCAATTCGAAAATGTGATCGAAACTTTGCGGGGTCTTTTTCGGCTTCTGAGGCGGAGTCTCCTTTGAGGGCTTGTCCGCTTTCGTAGGCTTATCCTGAGGCTTCTCAGTGGGCTGGTTTTGTTTCTGTTGAATCGGCGAAGGTGCAGTCGGAGGAATTGGCGAAGGTGGAGTAGTTGTAGCCTTTCCTGTTGGAACTTGGGTTCCAGGCGGATTAGCTGGTTTGATAGTGGGGGCACTTGGAATGCTCGGTGGTTGCTTGTTCGTGGAGGGCTTGCCCTGTTCCTCCCAGCCGCTCTCGTCGTCTTTCTGACCAATTACCATAGGTCTACTCGGGGGAGTGGCTCGTGGTTGGACGTATTCGGGAGTGCTCTCCCGCATTGGACTAAAGGTAGACCCGGTAGCTGTCGGGATGTCTTGGAGTAGCGATTGTAGGATTCTCGATAGAGAGGTTTCTTCCGAAGGGAATGACGCGTCGAGGGGAAGTTGTCTCGGCGTGGGTCCCTGCGCGGGTCCCGGGGTCATTTGTCTCATCGCTGGTGCCGGGGGCGGCGGAATTGGTTGGCTCATTACAGAACTCTGAGTTGGCCAGGTCGTAGGTTGATTCTGAGTGGTTATTGGGACAGGAGCCTGCGCTTGTACCGACCCGGGTGGCGTCGATCGTGTTTGAGAAGCTGCTTGACTAGCGTCTGTCCCAGTGTCTATCTGAACACTGGGGTCGTCCTTCTTTTTCTTGCCGAATATGGTTAGCATGTGATCAATCCGTTTCCTATTTGTGACCTTTCCACTTACAAGCGTCCTGAATGGTAATCTTGAGCCGAGAGGAAGCAGAGCGCAATCTTGGATATGGATGCTGTTACTAACATGAACCTTCAGTGGAAACAATTGCACAACACGAAGCCGTCGGATGGCTGTGCGGCCTGCGATGAGGCAGTAGGGTGCTACTGCTTGACTTTCAATATGTCAGACTTTGTGAGTATCCCTATGGTGCTCTCTCCCTTGGTTACGAGGACTCCGTAGTTTCCTTGCAAGAGACCTAGAACCATCTCCAACGGCGTATCGTCATTGACAATTGGGAGAGGAGAGTCCATGATGTCCCGGACCCGGTTGTTGAGCAGTGATTCGAGCGGTTCTCCACGCGCGGCACGGTCTAGGATCGTCTTTTCGGAGATGCTTCCAACGCATCGGGTCCCATCGAACACTGGGAGTTGCGAGTAGCCTCGCTTTCTCATCAGATCCACAGCGTCTCGGACGAATTGAGTCTTGGAGACGGAGATGACGGGTTTGCTCATGATCTCGCTGACTCTGGGTCGCGAGGTCTGGATGCTCTCTTTCTCAAGCGCTTCAACTAGTCGCTTTGCTATCGAGTATGAGGGGTCAACTGTTCCGGATTCGATCTTTGCGATTATGGACTGGCTGACTCCCGCTAACTGCGCGAGTTTGGTCTGGGTTAGTCCCAGCGCCTTGCGTTTCTTCGGAATCTCGTCGAGGGGAGGCAGCATGATTGCCCAGGGTAGTAGCAGTAACTATCTGATATTCCCTTCGGAATAGATTCCCGAACGAATATGTAATTCCTATAGGAATATCGGTACAACAGAACTTATATAATTGGAATAATTGAAACTACAAGAATACGTCATGTCCCCCAAAGCCCAGCTAGGCGGAATCTATCCCCGCTCGGAACAACTCATAGAACTAACGCGATCCTACGACAGAGCAAAAACCGATCTCGATACCGTAAAGAAACAAGTCGAACAGGACACGCTAGAGCTAACCGAGCTCCAAGACGACTCAGGATTCGAAACATTCTCCGATGGAGCCTTCGCCTGGCAAGATCAGCTGAGACCAATTGTCGAATCTCTAGACGGAGTTACAACCGGAACCCGTTACGATCGATGGTTCGACACTAACACATTTTACAAGAAACCAATCGTTGGAGGAAAAATAGGCGTCCACCCGTTTGAACCCAAGAATTTCATACGCGCCGATCTCCTACCAAGGACTAAAGGCTGGAAAGTAACCCTCCCCGGACCATACACCTTCTCCGAACTTTCAGAGAATCTCTACTACCCGAATCAATCCAACCTTCTCTCTGCCGTAGCGGCAGCCGAACATGAAATAATCAAGAGATTGAAAGATGCCGGTGTTTCGCGATTCCAGCTCTCAGAACCCTGCCTCGTCTACCGACCCTACAGAGAACAGGCATTGGGCAAATCAGAGCTCGACAACGCGTTGATAGCTCTCCGGAAGACAGTGGACGGCATCCAGGCAAAGTTCTCAGTTCACACTTACTTCGGCGACGCAACGACTATCCTGCCGGAACTTCTCAAACTTCCCGTCGACACAGTAGGGTTTGACCTGTTCGAAACGGACTATTCCAAGTTGAAGATCGAGACGACGAAGAAGCTCGCCCTAGGCATTGTAGATGGCCGAGAGTCAAACGCCGAGAACCCAAAGTGGATCGCTGAGACCGCGACACGAGTATCGAAACATGTCATCGGTGGAGATATTGTCCTGGTTCCAAACTCTGACCTGAAATTCGTTCCGCGAAAAGTCGCGGACATCAAAGCGCGAGCGCTTGCCCAGGCTACTAGGCTGTTTGAGGAGGCTCGGTAGATGTCGAAGTTGTATCCTGTTCAGGAAATCGGGAGCTTAGCGAAGCCGAGATGGCGGACGAAGGGGCTGACCCAGCCGCTCTCGAGTAAGGACCTAGTGGAGGCTGAGGAATGGGCGCAGCGACTTGGCATTCCGGACTTTCAAGACCGTTCCAAGCAACTTCTGGCCGCACAGGGGCTGAATGATCGCGTCAGAGAGCTTCTAGAGCTTTCCACAATCTATGGATTGAGGCTTTTCGAGCAGACCGGTCTCGACAATGTCGGGGTTGGAGGAGAACAGCAACGGGTCGAGATGTACGAGCATGTGATCCGGGGCGTCGAGGGAATGAGGGTCCTCGGTCATGTCCAATCGTTCGATTTCAAGTATTTCAACAAGGCTGTCGCAGAGTCCAAGATCCACCGTAAGCATCCGATCTATCTCCAAGAATTCCTCGACGTCAAAAAGAACGCGAAGGGACAGCTGAAGGTCCCGATCACTGGACCCTACACGCTAGTCGACTGGTCCTTCAGCGGTCACTACTCCGGCGGACGAACCAGCCTGAGTCTCAAGAAGCAGAAGCAGGAGGCGAAGAGAGAGTTCCTCCTAGACTTCGTCCAGCAGGTGATCCGACCAGAGATTCGCGACCTAGTCGATGCTGGGGCTGAATGGATCCAGATCGATGAGCCTGCGATCACTACACACCCGGAGCCCGCGGACATGGATCTGTTTGTCGAGGGCTGGAATGAGACGGTTCGAGGATTCAACTGCAAATTCAGCGACCATACATGCTATCCCTCCCAGATAGGATACAAAGTACTCGCACAATATTGCCAACAGAGACAGTACAAGTCTAGGGGTTGACGCTAAGCATCGGGAAGGATACCGGGACCTAGAGTACTTCATCCGGAACGGTTACGACGGCGAGTTTGGCGTCGGAGTAGTCCACGTTCACGACTTTTCCGGACACGTCCCGCCCGGTTCAGGAAAGGAAGCTGGACGGAATATCCTGGAATCGCCCGAACTCGTACGCGATCGACTGCTCTACGCTGCAAAGGTCGTAGGTGATCCGGCGAAGATCTGGGCCAACCCAGACTGCGGACTGAGGACTAGGACCTGGGATGTGACTTTCGCGAAACTCATCAGCACTGTCAAGGGTGCAGAGCTCGCACGGGAGGCTTCACGCTGAGACTCTCGGATGCAGCGAATAATCACCCCATTGTGACGGTTGAGCTAATCCCGGACCGCGTCATCCCGGCGCACCTGCCCATACTACAGGGCCGCGTTGACGCTATCACTATTCCCGCTTTCAGGAATGGCGAAGGTGATCCCAGCTATCCCGCAGGATTCAGAGTTACGCCTCAGACGAGGAGTCTCGCTTCTGCAGTCATAGTCAGGAAGACTGGTGCTGAGGCTGTTCCCTCGCTGACGTGCAGAGATTTTCGTCGATCAGACCTAGGCCTGGTTCCTTCACTCTTCAAGAAGGGTCTGGATAATTTCCTAGTCGTCTTTGGGGATCCCTATCCCGGACACCGGATCGAAGATTACGATTTTAGAAAAACAGAGGATCTGATTCGAGGGGTCCTCTCAGTCTTTGACGGTCCGCGGCCCTGCATTGGGGCTGTAACCAACCAATATGCTAAGGATCAGGAACGAGAGACTGCTCGGACGCTACGCAAGGTAGATGCTGGAGCGGACTATGTTGTAACGAATACCGCGTTTGACGATCGTCTCGTGCTCGACCACGTCGATAAGCTTCGATCCCAAGGTCTGAAAGCGCCAATCTTCGTACAGGTATCTATTCCGTCAGGATTGTCGAAAGTTCGATATCCCGATCCCCGAAAAAGTGATTCAGACTCTCACTCGTAACCCATTTGGAGGAGGAATCCATATCGCGGCCCAAGCATATACAGCCCTTCGCGGCGAAGTCAGCGGGATCCACTTTTCGTACCTTCATAGAAGTCACAACCCGATTCCGGCCTACGTTCACCTGCTGGATGCTATTGAGACTGATGGGCAGCTGACAGTCTCTATCCAAGCAGCCTTGAGACACTGAGAATTCTCTTATTCCAGTTCACGAATCAGATTCTAGACCTACTGCTCGGACCAATGAGGCGACTGTTATTGTTTGCGTCAGTGTCAGCTTTTGACCGGTTTCAGCGGTCCACCGCAGACTATGCAGCTCATGGATTGGCGATAGGTAAGCACGAGCTGTCCGCATTTGTCGCAGACCTTTGCCTGAATCTCTAGGCCTGCCTTCTTTGTAGGTAGCCGCGTGAGACAGCCCTTCGACAAAGAACGATTTGCGATTACCCGAACTTAGACCTTCAAGGCTCAACGAGAGCAAATCGTGGTTACAGAAAAGAACGGGTGAACGGGAGCAATCCGCGTATAGAATTCTATATTCTTACTGACGCTAGGGGATTGTGAACGTGAAATAACGATGCAAGGTTACGATCTCCACCGTATAGTACATTCCCGCATGGAATGTGAACGCTGTTCCGTCTATGACAATGTTGATGGAGATAGCTGCGCCCGGAGCTATGCTTGGTCCCGACCAATTGCCATTTGCATACTGGTCGCCTGAAGAGTCCTTGACGTGGTACGCAATGAGTGCGACTGCAACGCTACCAGGATTCATTAGGTTCAGTGTAACGTTAGTTGGGTTGTTGATCTGGTAAGAGTTCATCGTCAATGTCTGGAAGGGGGTAGGGATTCTGCAAGCGTGGTTACCAAGGATTTGGACTTCAAGAACTGTTGCACGGGCAGGCGGTTGGTTGCTCAGAGAATACGAGCGCGGTTCCGAACGCAGCTACTCCTGCGAGAAAAACTGACAAGGGACCAAGCGTATTCTTGTTCATCAACCCTTACAAGAATAAACGCGAGACAGCTGGAATTTTAGACAAGTTCAACTCAGCTAGCACAGGTTCAGTCACATGATACATGTCGTGTCAGGGCGTCTGTCGTACGACCTTTCCGAACGATTTATTGTCTCGCGACTTTCTCTCGAACAAACATGAGTTCAGAAAAGATAGGGTTCGCGCTCAGACCCGGAGTATTCTCGGCCCTAGAGATCAAAGATACGGCTGTTGCATTGGAGTTGAGTGATAAGGTTTCACGCATCTTTGTTCCCGACATGCGGATCGGCTATGAATCCTTAGAAATTGCGTCGTCAATTCTCGCTCTCACGAAAAGGGTCCGCTCGGGAAGCGGGGTCATACGATTGCTGGAACATGATCTACAGCTATTGACCCGTAGGGTCCAGACACTCCAAACTCTTTCGTCAAGCCGCCTCATCCTAGGGGTGGGAACTGGGCCTCCAGGCCCTCAGCCTGGCAAGACAGTGAGCGCCATGCTTGAAAGGCTCGACGAACTCAAGAAGGGGCTAGCGAGTTTTCCTCAAGGAGTCAAGTCTCCAGAAATCTACGTTGCGGCTCTCAAACTAGGAATCGCCAAACGCGCCGCCAGCAAGGCGGACGGTTTACTCCTGAATTTTTGTTCTCCCCAGCATGCTTCCAAACTGGTGGAGGCGGCGAGTATCGAGAGAGGCGAGGGAATTGACTTTGCGTGCTATCTGAAGATCTTCTATTCCTCGCGGGATGATGAAACGGCCCAGAGGCTGATGCTGCAGGAGTTTCTGAGCTACGACTCTGCTCCTCAGTACCACGAAATGTTCGTCCAAGACGGGATCGCGAAAGCGATTTCGACATTCAAGGAGAACGAAGGATGGAAGAATGGTCCGGTCAACGTGCCCAAAGAGCTACTGAGAGTAAGCCTGGCCAATCCTGAGAGCGACGAACTAGTTCAATACGTGAAGGCTTTCAGGCAAGCTAGAGTAACGCTTCCAGTAGTCTACCCATACTTTCCGAGCGGTGAAGATGCAAGGTTCAAACTTGAGACAGTGAATCGAATAGTGAAGTCATTGTGAAGGACTGGAGGCTAGAGGATCCTCTTCAAGTCAAATACGATCCGATAGATGTCGGCTTCACGAAGGTTGAGTTTTGAAATGCGGTCGACTGGAATTTTTGAAATCAAATATAGCTCGGAACCGGGACCCCAACAAAACTGTAGCTTGGAGACATTGCCTTCTTGGTAGAGATTAGCCAGAACGAGGCCAGAGTTCTGAAGACCCTCATCGATTCTGGTGGAAAAGCCCCTATCGAAGACCTAGCGAAGAAAGCTGGTCTGGCGGATTCCGCGGTCGCGCGCGCTGTTCTGAATCTCTCCCAGAGCCAGCTCGTCAAGGAGAAGGTTGAGAAGAAAACCGAGCTGAGTCTAACGGATGAAGGACGAACATTCGCCAGAGGGGGACTCCCAGAGCGAATAATCCTTCTGGAAGTCAAGAATCGTGGTGGACGGTTGAGCCTGAGGGAAGCTCTTCAGCATGCAAAGTTGGCCGAGAAGTATGGCTCGATAGCTACTGGATGGATTAGCCGGAAGAAGTGGGGAACCATCGAAAAGTCAGGACCAGACCTTGTGATTGTGGTCCGGAGCGACGCGCCGATCGACGATGACGAGGAGATCCTTGCCCGCTTGAAGAATGACGATCTGATTCTTGAGGAACTGCCGTCAAGTTTGAAGGAAGCGGCCTTACGGCTGACAAAGAGGAATCTCCTGGAGTCTAGAGTCAGGAATGATCGTGAAGTTGAGATCACAGACGCGGGACGGAATATGGGGGTGGGCGCTCCATCCCAGCCAGAGGTGAGTTCCCTAACCGGGGATATGATCGTCTCGGGTGAGTGGGAGAAGGTCAAGCTTCGAAGCTACAATGTCTCGTCAGCTGTTCCGCAATCCTTTCCCGGCAAGTATCATCCCTACTTGCGATTCTTGCGAATGGTGAAGAGGAAGCTTGTGGCTCTCGGTTTCCGAGAAGCAATCGGCCCGCTCGTCGAAACCGCGTTCATCAACTGTGACTGCCTCTATATGCCTCAAGATCATCCAGCACGCGAGATTCATGATCTTTACTATCTCAAGGACCCGTCAAGGGCCAGTCTGGAAGAATATGGGAGCTTAGTCGATAGAGTAGCGCAGACCCATGAGAACGGCTGGAAGACAGGATCGACTGGATGGCGCTACAAGTTTTCGAGAGACGAAGCGTCTAAGCTGATCCTCCGAAGCCATGGAACAGCGCTCAGCGTCCGAACTATGTTGTCGAAGGACCTTCAGATCCCGGGAAAATACTTCGCCATCGCAAGATGCTTCCGCCCAGACATGCTGGACAAAACCCACCTTACAGAATTTAACCAGGCCGAGGGCATCGTTCTGGACCCCAGTCTGAACCTGCGGAATCTCCTAGGTATCCTAGAGATGTTTGCGAAGGAGGTGGCGGGAGCGGACAAGGTTCGGTTCAAGCCTGATTATTTTCCGTTCACGGAGCCGAGTGTGGAGTTGCAGGCGTACCGGGAAGGCTTTGGCTGGATGGAGTTTGGCGGAAGCGGAATCTTCCGGCCGGAAGTCACAGAGCCGCTGGGCGTGAAGGTTCCTGTGCTGGCATGGGGTCTCGGGATAGACCGGCTGTACATGATGAGCCGAAGAATCCAGGATATTCGTCAATTGTTCACTTCGGACCTGGAGTGGATTAGAGAGCAGATGGTGAGCTAGAGACGCCAAGCGTACAGTTCTCGCTCACCGATCTTGAGGGTCTCCTTGGTAAGACTGTGCCCAGGGACAAAGAGGACCTCAACGAGATCTTCGCTTTCGTCAAAGGAGATGTGGAATCTCTTGAAGGGAACGCCGTTTCCATCGAAGTCAAGGATAGCAACCGTCCAGACATTTGGGCTGTCGAAGGAATGGCCAGGGCTCTTCGAGGCTACTTGGGAGTCGGCCGAACGAAAGAGATACGACTCGCAGGGAGGTCGAATCTGAAAGTTGTCATCGACAAGCGCGTTAAGCCGATTCGTCCCTTCATCTCGACCGCAATCGTCAAGGGTCTACAGCCAACCGATGAGGCGTTGAAGAGCTGGATCAATCTTCAGGAAAAACTCGACCAGACCTATGGGAGGAAGAGAAGGAGGGCTTCAATAGGATTCTATCAAGCCGACCTGATACAATCTCCACTCTCGTACACGGTCGCCAATCCCGACATAATCACCTTCGCTCCCTTAGGATCGGAGAATAAACAGAGTCTCCGAGACATAGTCGAGAACCATCCGAAGGGAGCAGAATATGGAGAAATCATTTCCCAATTTGAAACATGGCCCATACTCGTCGATGGCGCTGACAATGTCCTCTCGCTCCCCCCGGTGATCAATTCTAACGATCTCGGGAGGATTACTACGGAGACGAAAAACATTCTCATTGAAGTTACGGGTACGAACGCTGAGACTGTTCATAATACTCTGAAAATTGTGGTTTCAACTCTTGCAGAGAGAGGAGGAAAAATCTACAGCTGCCTCGAAATCTACCCTTACGGCTCCCCACGAAGATTCGTTAGTCCGGACCTGAGCCCAACACGGGCACAGCTTCGCCTGTCCTACATCAACACGCTTCTGGGAACGTCGCTTACATTGAAGGAGGCTTCGCGATTAGCTGAAAGAGCAGGATACAGGGTCCGAATAGCCACAGGGGATACTATTCAATTGGAGATTTCTTGCTATCGAACTGACATTATGCACTCTGTGGACATCATTGAAGACATCGCAATTGCTATGGACATTAACAAGTTGAAGCCTGTGTGGCCCAAGATCTGGACTGTGGGCAACTTTGCGAAAGAGACAGACGAGACCGAGAGTGTCGGCGAGACCATGATCGGACTGGGTTTCCAGGAGGTTCTGACTTACGCATTGACATCGCCAGCAGTAGTTTCAAACAACGTGCAGTCGATTGACGGAAAGTTGGTTGAGCTCTTGAATCCAAGAATGACTACCCACACCGTAGTGAGAAGCTGGCTTCTGCCTAGCCTTCTAGAGATTCTCTCTCACAATACACATGTTGACTATCCTCAGAGAATCTTCGAAATTGGACCGTATATCAGTCGCGGAGAAAACCTGATCCACCCAATCCAAGAAAGCCGGAAACTAGCCGCGGTAACAATCCACGCAAACGCTGGATTCACCGAAATTCGTTCTTCATTTGATGCGCTGGCACAGAACAAGGGTCGATCATTCCAGATCAAAGAGACAGAGCATCCCAGTTTCCTATCAGGAAGGTGTGGAGCGATAACATCAGATGGAACAGAGGTTGGAGTCATCGGAGAGCTGAATCCACGAGTCATCAAATCCTGGGGGCTGAATCTTCCAGCTGCAGCATTCGAAATGGAAATGTCCGCCCTATCTTTGACATAGCCCCATCTCAGAGATGTGTGAATTATGGTTGACAGGAAATTCGTCGTAACTCCGTGGGAAGTCACTGGCGAAGTCGACTATGAACGGCTGATTCGCGACTTTGGAACCCAGCCTATAGTGGGTCCTCTCGCAAAACGACTCGAAGGAATCCTAAGCGACGCCGCATATCTCGTGCGTCGTCAGGTCTTCTTCTCCCATCGGGATCTGAACGTTGTTCTTGATGACCATGACAAAGGTAAGGGGTTCTTCCTCTACACTGGTCGTGGCCCTAGTGGTCCGATGCACATCGGCCATATTCTCAGCTTCTACTTCACCAAGTGGCTCCAAGACAAGTTCCACGTCAACGTCTACATTCAGATGACCGATGATGAGAAATTCCTCGAGGAGAAGAGGAGCCTCACCTACGAAGATACGCAGAAATGGGGCCAAGACAATATCCTCGAATTCGACCCCGACGAGACGTTCATCTTTCAAGACACAGAGTTCGTTGGCCACGCCTACCCTATGATCCTGAAGATCGCTCGGAGAATAAATTACAGCACCGCGAAGTCAGTTTTCGGCTTCACCGGCGAGACCAACATCGGAATGAGCTTCTACCCCGCAATACAGATCCTTCCAAGCCTGTTCGAGAAGAAACGCTGCCTCATACCCTCAGCCATCGACCAAGACCCGTACTGGAGAATACAACGAGACATCGCAGAACCGCTCGGATTCCACAAAGCAGCCGCTATCCACAGCAAATTCCTCCCACCACTGACTGGGATACAGGACAAGATGAGCTCGTCCAAACCCGAAACCGCCATCTATCTCAACGATGACAACAAGACCGTACGGAACAAGATCTACCGACACGCCTTCTCAGGAGGACAAGCATCCATCGAAGAACACCGCAAACTCGGCGGCAACCCTGTCATTGACGTTCCCTTCCAGTGGCTCTACATGTTCTTCGAACCCGACGACAAACGCATTGAAGAAATCCGGTCAGAATACAAGGGCGGACGAATGCTAACAGGAGACCTGAAAGATATCCTGGTCGAGAAAGTGACCAAGTTCTTGCGGGAGCATAGAGAACGGAGAGAGAAGGCGAGGGCTCAGGTACATCTATTCAAGAAAGATGGTGCCCTCGCACGAGAGATGTGGAAGCACGATTTCAGCAAATCGTAGCAACCAGGATCCTTCGACCCGTGTTTCCCAGTCCTCTAACCGGCCGTCCTCCTTTCCGACCAGCGCGGTTTAAATCAGAACAGGCCTACTTAGGGACACGCATACCCGGTGACAAAATCCGCAACTCGCCTACGAGTCTCGGTCAGAAAGAGGACTAATGTACGACTGAGAGTCGTCGGGTTGGCTGTTGTGGTAATAGTTATGGCTGCAGCACTAACGTATCTCCTGATTCCGCCGTTGACAATTGACGTCTCGGGCGTTGTAAGTATTCAATCAGCGTATCAAGTAAATTTTGACAGTCTTTCACAATTTCCTTATTCCGTTAGAATCGACGCTAGTGGAAGGTATTCAATTAGCATTCCAAACCAACAGTCCTACGCGGTCTTCTTGTACTTGGAAAGTAGTTCAGGCAACGGTCTTGCAGCCCTGCTAAGATGCGGAACCATAGATCTGTACCAGACCACGAAACTCGGATCAGCCTACAACTATAACATAGTCCCGGGACAATGCTCGTGAGTCAGATAGTGAATCCTACTAACTCCCACGAGATAAGTGAAATGAGCAAAATCTCTAAACCGTCAGGCAGTTAACATAGCCCTTGTTCGACTCTCAAGCCCTTGACTCGTTCAAGAAATCAGGCGACATCGTAGCTAGGCTGCGTAAGGAAGTCCCTGGTCTAGTCAAGTATGGCAAGCCTGCCATCCAAATCTGTGAAGGACTAGAACAGAAAATCAGGGACTTTGGCGGAAAACCCGCTTTTCCCGTCAACGTTGGAATAAATGACGTTGCAGCACACTACACTTCGCCTCCCGGTGACACCCTAACAATACCCGCCGCTTCCCTGGTGAAAGTGGATTTTGGGGTCCATGTCGAGGGTTATGTCACGGATACTTCAGTCACTATCTGCCTAGACCCGAGGTTCGAACCCTTAGCTCAAGCAGCGGATGAGGCTCTCCAGAATGCGATACGTGCGTTCAAGCCCGGTGTCAAGCTCTCTGAGATAGGACGAATAGTCCAGACCACCATCACCCGGGTAGGCCTACGGCCCATTAGCAATTTGACCGGCCACAAGATCGAACGATACACGATACACGCAGGAAAATCCGTCCCCAGCGTCTCGGCGATGGGAATGAACGGGACAAAGATCGAAGAGGGCGAGGTCTTCGCCATCGAACCCTTCGTGACCCTAGCAAAGGCCCAGGGAGCAGTCACTAACGGTTCAAGTGCCTACATCTACAGGTTCGCAAAACCAAAAGGCGCAACCTCAGAAGACTCCAAAAAAGTACTTGCCTTCATACAAGCCAATTTCTCGACCCTCCCCTTCGCGTCGAGATGGCTAGAGAAAGCATTCCCAAGAGAAGTCGGCAAAAAGGCGCTTCAGGACCTAATCCGGAACAAGTGCATAAGCGCCTACCCAGTTCTGATAGAGGCAAGCAACAACCCAGTAGCTCAATCAGAACACACTGTCCTAGTAAATCACGACAGCTGTACCATACTTACCGGACAGTAATTAACAGTCAACAACATGTCCGCAAGGAGACAGCCCCAGAGATTCAGCATCAATCCATATCCCATAATCGCAGATAAGCGCGGCGGATGGTCGTCCCCTGAAAACCGCCTAGGAATCGCCATAGAATCAGAAAACCGACCATCATCGCGCTAGTCTTGCCAGATCGGTGAAGACGAGCCCGCCGACCACTCTAACATTTCCCGGTCAAATTTCAACAGGCTCATAAATCTAGAATATTTTCGAAAACGACTGAACCTTGCGACGCGGATCCAACGAAGTCTTGAGCCATGCAAGACAGCTGTCTCTTTTCTTATCTTTCTTTTTCTACTAACTATTTCTCGACCCCCCAGGGGGTATGTCCAAACAAAAAAGTCCTTCACACTTTCAGTGCAAGACTGCCACCAATGCTACACGGAAGAAGCCGGTATAGGCCGGAGAACCTTATCCTGTGCTAGGAACGGGCTAGCGGCGTGTGGGTCCGTCGTAGTAAATGCCCGTTATCGAGAGGCTCGCGACCCCGCACTGGGTGCACATGCCCAGCTTCTTGAAGACAAAATCGCCGACTGCGAAATTCTTGATCTGCTTGAAGCTGCACTGTGGACATTTCACTATCGACATGACCTTGAGCGGAGCCGGGTTGGCTAACGCGTAGCCCCGTCTGACTCTGAAGACTGAAAGAACAACAAACCCGAACGATAGCACCGCGACCGTGAAGTACAATGTCGCCAGAGTAACGTCTGAACTGAATGTCGACAGTGCGAGGTTGAGTGTGTAGAAGGCGATTATGATTAGGACTATGGAGATCAGCATTACTCCTATTGAGGGACCGCTCCGCGGTCTCGGCTGAGACACTTTAACAGTCTACTGTCCTATGCCTATCGTGTTGCCTATTCCGGCGATTATAACCGTGTCGCCGGGCTTGCTCCGTTCCACGATGAGGTTCTTAATCCTCTCGATAACCTTGTCTCCCGCCTCAAGTATCTCTTTCTTCATAGGAGTAATCGCCTCCAGAATACTCTCTTTGACAATGACCGCGTAGACCGGTATCTTCTGCTTAGTAGCTTCCTGCTCGATCTTGAAACGCTCCGTCCCAATTCCACCAATCGCGGCCCCAATGCCCTCACTGATCTCACCCGTCGTCTCGCCCTCGAACTTCAACGCGGCATCCACCATCACGATCATCGAAACCTTTCCATCATTCTCTTGAAGGAGGGATTGTATGGCGTCCCCCGGTTTTCCAACATTCCCCCCCGGACCCTCGGCCTTGAGAGCGATTATTCTCCGATCCTCCATCGTCGTCTCAGCAACCATGATATCCTTCTCGACCTTACGCTGAGCCTTATCCTTCATCAACTTGGACGCAACAAGCGGCCCAAGCCCATCCCCTATCGGCTGCCCCTCAGCAAAAGCTCGCCCCGCACCCAGGTAGGCTTCAGCCTCCTGCATAATCATAGGAAGTAGAGCCTGAAGCTGAATGATGATGAATATACTATTCGTCTTCTTACCCAGAAGATAGAAGTGGCGTATTATCCGGAAAATAGTGTTCAAGGCCCAAGAAGCCTCGACAAGGTTCTCAAGGTTGTTGACCTGAGCGGAGTCGGCACCGGGCGCCATCTTCTGAACATCCTCCTTGAACTTCACATCACGAACATCCAAGAGATGGTCGAACTTGCTCACAATGCCCGACGGGTCCATGTCCACCGGAGTAATCAAGAATGATTCCATCAGCACATTTAGTTGAGGCAATGGGTCCATGGTCGGCTTGCCGATCTCCTTGATAGTCTTCAACGCCAGATCCTTCGCCTGGGTCCGAATGAGGTCGAGGCGTCGTAATCCCCTGTCAATATCCCACATGTACTGACGCATCTGGAGCTTCTGCCCAAATCCGAAGAAGAGAAGGACAAACAGGAGTGTGAAGATTAACTGAGTGACAGTGCCTAGATTGTTGAAAATGCTGCTTAGAGGGCTTAGAGGGCTGAAAATATCGAGCAATGCAACAGATAGCAGCCGATGTCCCCCGAGCGCTGAAGGTTAATTGTCCCCTGCGCGTTATAAAGATTGATTACGCGCGATTTCCCAATCATAACTCTGAAGATAGAAAAAATCGATGAAGCAAAATTCTAGAACTTTCCAGAATTTTCAAATGAGGTTGGCAGCGGTCTAAGCTTCGCGTGGGATCTCTCACCACACTACCACAGAGATCGCCTGGGAGATTCACTTCCGTGCTTCCGGTACGAGCGTTCCTCGTTCTTTCGGAATGGGTACGGGTCCTAGCTCCCAGCTATGGCCGCCAACCCCACTAAACCCCACGGGTCAGAAATCGCTTACATAAGCCTTCCCGGAAAAGCCCGTCCATCCGATCAATACGTGAACGAGGGTTGAGGCGGACCGTGCGATCGGGACCTGTCCCGCCGCGTAACCGCGACAGCGATAAGGATGAAGAATATGAGGACTGCAACCGCAGCAAATAGGAATAGCGGTAGACCAGCCACCTTCACAGTAGTAAGATCAGGAATCCCGTTCACTGTCACAACGACCTGGCCCTGCGCAGAGCTGAATTGGTTCTTTGAGGCCTGGACTGTCAGGACATTAGTAGAGCTCTGGAGAGGAGTAGTGTAGATTACTGTATAGTTTCCATTCCCACCATCGGTAAGACCAGAGAAGCTGCCGCCCGATGTCGAGGTCATGGTGAGACTTGCACCTGCGATCAAGTCAGTCCCATTAGTCACCATGATCATCAGGAGAACCTCCGCCCCAGGGGTGGTAGTCCCGGGCTTCGCGGCAACTGCGACTGTCAGAGGGGGATAAGGATTCACGGTAATAGTCGTCCTTGCAACAGCGTTGAGGTAGCCAGGTGCGCTCGCAATGACTTGGATTACATCATTAAGGGTCGAGCTTACTGTAGGCGCAGTAAAGTTGGCAACATAGGTCCCGGGGATAGTCATCACTGGCTGGCTGAGTGTTCCGCCGGCTGAGGAGGTGAGGGTTAGATTGGCTCCTGTGATCGGGCCTGTGCTGTTTCTAACGGTCACTGTAAGATTTGACACACTTGCCGATCTCAGAATAGCTGGACTCGCGGTTAGCGTAGCGCTCAGTGGCGGAATGATTATCCCCAAGGCGTAGACCTTCGCGTCTTTAGCGCCGATGTAGACCCGGGTATCGGCCACCGCAGGTGAAGAGGAAACCTGTCCGCCAGTCAAGTACCTCCACAAAAAGGTGCCTGTCATCAAATTGATCGCGTACAAGTAGCGATCATTAGAACCAAAAAACACGGCCTTAGATCCAAGAGCTATGGCAGGAGAGGATGCCACCGCCCCGCCAGTAGGAGTCGTATACGACCATATCTGGACACCAGTGGTCGCGTTACGAGCATACACGATACCTCTACCCGTCCCAAAGTAGACTACGCCATTATAGATCGCGGGAGACGTCGCGTTGGAACCGCTTGGGGTGTTGAACGACCATACCAGGCTGCCCGTGATTTGTTTCAGAACAAGGACCCTGGTACTGTCAAGGCCAACGTAGACATTGCCGTACGCTGTAGCGGGCGCCGTGGTTATCGTAGTCGGGACCGCTGTATTGTAATTCCAGACTGTCTTCCCAGTCGTCTCATTCAAGGCGACAACGACGGCGTTGCTGATAGCGCCTATCCCAAAGAATACGAGTCCATTGCTTACGGCGGCCGAACCCTCGATGTAGTCGGAAATAGTCGCTCTCCAGAAGACTGTTCCATCTTGGGGATTTAGTGCTAGAAACTCGGCCCTGCCTGCTGATGGAGAATACAACGTGCCGTAGAACAGCTTGCCATCTGCTAGGACCGGGGATGATACGACAGCTGCGACGTTCGATATTCGCCAGAGCATTGAACCAGTATTCTCATCAAGAGCGTAGACAGTAAAATCCTTGGATGCTAGGTAGACCATCCCGTTTCCCACCGCGGGAGTTGCAACTATGTTTGATCCAGTCGTGAATGACCAAATGAGGGATCCGGTGTACTCGTCAAGCGCGTACAGCTTACCATCATAAGACGGGATGAATACAAATCCATCAGACACAACCGGCGAGGCGTAAACGACACCTCCCGTAGTGTAGCTCCACATTAGACTTGCAGAGGTAGGACCAGACGCTGGGGTAGCACCGTTCCGCCCGGCATCATAGTGAAACATCGTCCAAGGATAGTCGGTGGTCCCTACAGGTCCTGCATTTACAAAACTCAGCGGATCGCGATGATCTGTTGAAGTGTCAGTTGGCAAGAACACAAGAAGGCTTAGAGTGAGGAATACGATGACAACACCTAGACCCATCATCACTGAGGGCTAGTGGCGAATCCCGTCACAAAAGAGGCATGTAACCCAACCATGCCTCTTTCCGGGTCTAGCTTCCACAGGGCGAAAACAAGATTAACCCAACTGCTTGATAGGCGCGACCTAAGGTGTAATTCTCTGATATTCGCATTCCTGATCTTCTACCGGGTAAGACCCCTAACTGAGGCTGACAAGAAGAAAGCGACCGCTGGTTGGGAACAATTCAAGAAGAACCTTTCCAAAGACGTAGAGATCGTCGCTGAATACGCCCATATCTGGGGCACCACATACAACGGAATGATCACAGTCGAATCCCGGGATCTCTCCGCCTTCCATGACTTCTGGCACAGATTCCGCGAAACAACCCGATGGTATGTCCCTGAGACAAGGACTTACATTGCGCAGAAAGAACAACCATAGAACGAGTCATCAGCTGATCCCAACAGCTACGATCAGACAAATGATTCAGTTATCTTTATACTGATAGTTTTCGAGCCGGCCGCTCGGTGGGGCCTCGAGCCTTCAAATCAGTTGAGGGGCCGTAGTCTAGCCAGACCCATTCCAAGAGATGGGTCCTAGAAAGGAATGACGACGGGCTCCAGAATATATTACAACGGGTAAGCAGACCTCCAGTTGGCGGGATGACGAAATTCAGGAGCGCGTGAAGATACCCGTAGACGAAAGACTCGGCGGATGTCGTGGGTTCAAATCCCACCGGCCCCACCATATCTACAACACTCTTCTTTTTGATTGCGGACGTTGAGGAAACAAGAACGTATCTTGTACGGGGACCAAGCTGTAAAGTAGGCATACTGGCTTACGAGGTTCACCCTTGCCGCAGCTTTCCACGGGAACGGTCTGGCCAAGCAGTCGCATGCTTAATCTTAATACCAGAACTACTATCGTCGTAGCACGTAGAACACGTCTTGACAGGCGAGAAATCCGACGCGACCACTAGGGCCCCACCGAGGAGTTATCCGAAGATCCTCCTCAACGTTGCCCTAGTATTGGTAGCAGTCACGGCAATCCTTCACTTGTACATCGGAATATGGGTCTATGGAATACCGCTTGGCGTCCCGTTAATCCTGATAGGACTCGTGTATCTGGGTGGCATCGGTCTCGTAGCAGTAAACAATCGGCGTGATCTCTGGCTCAAAATCGGCATCTACTGGGTCATCATTGTCATCGTCCTCTGGGCAGCATCCGCAGCTGTCAACGCGCCAAACACCAACATCGCGCTAGCCTACGTTGCCAAAGCAGTAGAGTTTGTCCTGCTTGGAATCCTTCTCCGGATAAGAACAGCCCGATCATATGGAATCAAGAGCGGAATCGGTAACTGAAAACGGCGTCAGAATTCGTTATTGAGACTGGTTCTCGAATCGCTCCTGAACCGGTTCTTGAAAAAAGACCGTTGCCAGTGAGCTCTTTTCCGAAAAAAGGATTCTCGACTCAGGAGCAGAATCGAGTCTCGCGCCCGCCTGTGAAAGACAATGACTAACCCTAAGCAGGACAGAATCCCGTGTTTCCTCGTCACAAGGCTAAATTCCGACGGCTAGAAGCCCGGAAGGTTATGAGACCCTCGAAGCCGGTCAGCGATTCGAAATCCACCTTATCATCTCAGATGCTGCCGAGCGATGCGAACCCGATGGGGTTCGGCCACGGAGGAACGATACTCAAACTCGTCGATGTCGCAGCAGGAGTGACAGCCCTACGCCACACCCGACAGACGGTGGTCACCGCTAGCATGGACCGGATGGACTTTTACAACCCAGTCTATGTTGGAAACCTCCTCACGCTCAAAGCCTCACTAAACTACGCGGGCCATACGTCAATGGAAGTAGGAGTTAGAATTGAAGCAGAGGACCTCAAGACCGGCAAAGTTACTCACACGGGATCCTCATACCTCACTTATGTTGCTATGGACGAAAACGGAAAGCCGACTGAGATCCCCGACGTCGTTCCAGAATCCCCTGATGAGAAACGTCGATGGAAGGATGCGAAGAGAAGGCGAGAAGAACGCTTGAGAATGGTCGCGTTGGTCAAGAAGGAAAGGGCCGCAGAGAACTCTTTCAAATGAGGGTCGCAGTCATCGGCTTCGGAATGATGGGACGCCAGATAGCACAAGTCTTCGCACAACACGGCCACGAAGTTTCCGTGACCGACGAGAATCCGGCCGCGGTCGAATTAGGACTTGACGAGGTCGCCCACGGACCCTACGGCATAGAATCGGCGGTTGCCAAGGCGAAGATAACCCGAGAAGAAGGGACCAAGGCTCTCCAACAAATCCGACCAGCTGCCGACTTGAAGGAGGCCTGCAACAGTGCAGACCTTGTCATAGAAGCCGTATACGAACACCTACTGCTCAAACAGGAAGTATTCGGAAAGCTAGAATCAGCTGCTCCCCAGAGTGCCCTGCTCGCCTCGAACACGTCCACGCTCACAGTCACCAAGATCGGATCAAAACTCTCCAAAAAAAACAGGCTGTTGGGCATGCACTTCTTCAACCCCGCACAAATCACCAAACTCGTCGAGATCGTCAAAACAGACCAGACATCAGTGGAAGCAATTCAGAAAGCAGGCATGATCGTCGAAACGATCGGAAAGACGCCCATCATGGCCCGGGATGAGCCCGGTTTTATCGCTAACCGATTGGGACTCACGCTTTTCATGGAGGCGTCCAAGCTTCTCGAGGAAGATACCGCCAAGATTCGCGACATCGACCTAGCAATGAAATTGGGGTACAATCACCCAATGGGACCCTTCGAACTCGTGGATTTTGTAGGGCTTGACACAAGACTCCGCAACCTCGAAGCGCTCTTTCAAGCTACTGGTGATGAAAAGTGGATTCCGCCAAAAGCCCTCAGAGAGATGGTAAATCAAGGATACTTGGGAGATCCCTCACGAAGAAAAGGCAGCAAAGGAGGCTACCGCGAATTCTTCACGACTCGTTGAGAATTCCCAACGCTTTATACACGCGCTACGATCGGCAAAACTGATCCCTCTTGCCGTTCAGCCAGATAGTAGTCGAGACAGAACCGCCCATCGGTATCATTCGTCTAAACAGACCCAAAGTCCTCAACGCGTTAAACTTCGAACTCCTCAGAGAACTCGTGGAGGCTCTCGAAGCGTTCGACAAGGATGATCGAATAAGAGCAACCGTTCTGACCGGGAATGATGATGCCTTCTCAGCCGGGGCGGACATCAAAGAACTATCCGAAGCAACCCCAGTCGACCTCATCCAGCGCAACCAGTTCGCACTCTGGGACAGACTGAAGAAAACAGCCAAACCAATCGTAGGAGCCATCAGTGGACACGCCCTAGGTGGAGGATGTGAGCTGGCAATGAACTGTGACATTATCATCGCCTCAGAAACGGCAAAGTTCGGACAGCCTGAGATCAATATAGGAATAATGCCCGGAGCCGGCGGGACCCAACGCTTGACAAGAACTATCGGAAAATTCCGCGCCATGGAAATGATCCTAACCGGGCAACCCATTACTGCTCGGGAAGCAGAGAAACATGGACTCGTCAACAGGATCGTCCCGATAGAGGCCTACTTTGAGGAAGCGAAGAAACTAGCTATGCAGATTGCACAGAAAGCACCTGTCGCAACGCGATTAGCCAAAGAAGCAGTCTTGAAAGCCTTCGACACCTCGCTACAGGAGGGCCTCCAATTTGAGAGAAGAAACTTCTACCTTCTCTTCTCGACGCAGGACATGAAGGAAGGAATGAAAGCCTTCAGCGAGAAACGACCACCACAGTTCAAAGGGCGATGAGATGGGCTACGAAACCATACTAGTCGAAAAGAAGGAACAGATAACTAGAATCACCCTGAACCGCCCTGCAGCCCTCAACTCCTTTGACGACAAGATGGGAGAAGAATTCTACAGGGCGCTAAAAGAGGCGGACAGGGACGAGGGCACTCGTTGTCTCATAATCACCGGGGCAGGTAGAGCCTTTTCAGCCGGCGAAGACGTCTCAGGTCTGAAAGAGAGGTACGGTGGTGACTCCCGTCCCTCCCTTGGAGATCACCTACGAAAAAAATACCATCCGATGATTCTAAGGATCCGAAACATGGAGAAGCCAGTTATAGCACGAATCAACGGCATCGCCGCAGGCAGCGGCGCGAGCATTGCCCTCGCCTGCGATATCCGAATAGCCTCCGAGGAGGCGGGCCTCAAGCAAGCCTTCATCGGGGTAGGCTTGGTACCCGATTCTGGAAGTAGCTATTTCCTGACCCGAACCCTTGGCCCGGGCAGGGCCCTTGAGCTAATCATGACCGGCAGAACAGTCGGAGCCAAGGAAGCTGAGAATCTAGGGCTAGTAAACCAGACAGTCCCAGGCACTGAACTAGACAACGTCGTGAACAGCGTTGCAGAGAAGCTTGCGAATGGACCCACAAAGGCCCTCGGACTCTCAAAGAGAGTGGTGAACCAAGTTAGCCGGCTTGAACTACCCGACGCCCTTGAGTATGAAGCCCAGAACCAGGATATAGCGGGAAAAACCAAAGACCATCTAGAGGCAGTCAGAGCATTCCTTGAGAAGCGTCAGCCCAAGTTCTCAGGAACATGAGTCAACGAGAGAACCTCAAGATTTCACGTTTAAGTAATATGTTGAGAAGATCACCAAGACGAGCATAACTTGCCCAAGGCCCAGAAGGACAAGCCCAAAGCGGACCTGAACATTTTCCCCGGAAACTGGACCATCAAGAACGAGATGATGTTCCGCGCATTCGACCTGTCCTTCGCTCAAAACTGGAATCCTTCAACCCTTCCATGGGACGAACTCGACGGGAAGAACTTCGACCCTAAGGAGCGAATAGCTCAGGCCTACTGGATGTCAAAGCTCGCTCTCTTCGAGAAATCTGGCATTGGAGCCTTCGGTTTCGGCATAGTAAGAGCAGCAGAATTGAACTTGGAGGATCCAACGAAGAAGATGCTCGCATCAATAACCTATGACGAATGCCGTCACGATGAAGTATGCCGCAGAGCCTGCAACAAACTCTGCCCCAACTGGCCTTACGGGTACAAGCCCCAATCAGATTTCGAACAGAAGGCATTGAGGAACATACAAACCCTTTACGATGAGGGACGAAGGTACTGGAAGGGATTCGTGGGTGCTTGGGAGTACCTTTCTCCCGAGCTATTGTTTGCCGGCTTTTTCTTTGCAGAGATCGGAGCCGAGACAATATTCAACTCAATGCGCCAGACGAGCAAACTCGAAGTCTATCGACAATCGTTCCAGAACATAACCAGAGACGAGACCCGGCACTTGGTAGCGACGATGGCGCTCTTGCGAGCGATGTCCCAAGAGTTTACGGAGGAACAGAAACTTACCGTTACTCGCCAGATGAAACAAGGCTTCATCTTTTTGTCTCCACTCCTCTACGAGCACAAGTCCGAATTCTGGCGGCTACCATCTGATTTTGACAAAGTCGACCATGAACTGGAGCAGATTGCGCGAGACTCGGGGTTAGGATGCTTGACGATGGAGGAGAAGGTAAAGTATTGGAGGCAGGCGATTGAGAAGAAGAGAGGCGAGATAGAAGAAATGGGCATCAAGGTCCCCGCGATCCCTGAGATAGAAGTTGAAGGGATAGACGTACAAATCAGGAAAAACGAGACCATAGCAACCAG
>VBBB01000068.1 GCA_005882955.1 Candidatus Bathyarchaeota archaeon
TGATCCACTTCTACAACCCAACTGATCAGAATCATACCTTCACCATGGGTGCCCCCTACGCGAACGATGTCTTCGTCGCGGCGCATCCTACCGACCAAAGCCCAATCCACAACGCAACTATCACAATCAACACGAATCAAGCTGGAATATTCTCATTCTACTGCAGGTTCCACACGCCATCCATGTCAGGAAGCCTTGTAGTCCAAGGATAACCACATTACATTCTCCTCTTCGCCTAGCGCCTAGAAAATGTAAGTTCTGCGAGTGCAAGAAATTCAGGTTCTAGAATTATCCATCATGTACATTTTTGTTCATTCAGCTTCTAGCTTACGGGTCCGGGTTGTTCGAGACACCGTTCCGCAAGCCTAAATAGGCACATTGGGAAGCATGGTCGTAACCCTGGTGTGAAGGCGATGGGTGGTAATCTTTACTGGCATAAGTGCCGCGTCGAGACCATCCTCGACGACTAGGCACAAACACCAGATCCTAACACTCCAAGACTCGCGTCCTTCTTCATCTCTCCGCCTACCGTCTTCCTCCCACCATCGACGCCGCCTGCTGATTGTCAAGTTCGGCGGCTCCAGCTTATCCAATCCGAAAAGAATCGGTCTGGCCGTAGCATCAGTGGCGCGGGAGTATGCCCGCGGAAACCGTGTCGTGGTAGTTGTTAGCGCTGTAGGTAACACTACCGATCGCCTGCTGCATCTCACGAACGGAGGTGTCGGACTGGTCGATACAGATAGAGACGATATTTTGGCGATGGGAGAGAGAACTAGCGCGAGAATATTTGCGGCTTCATTGAAATCTCGAGGAATACAGGCACGATGCTACGATCCAGCTGACCGAGACTGGCCCATAATCACCGACGATAATTTCCTGAACGCGAACCCTCTCAAGACTAGAAGCATCCAACGCATCCGACGCTACCTCGAGCCAGTCCTCGGCGATGGAGTGGTCCCGGTGATAGGAGGATTCATCGGTCGAACAACGGACGGACGCATTAGCACTCTCGGCCGAGGAGGAAGCGACACGACGGCTCTCCTGCTGGCAATGGCACTCGAAGCAGACGAGGTCGTGCTCGTTACCAACGTGCCGGGAATCTTAAGCGCCGATCCAACCTTGGTCAGGAACGCCCGGGTCCTTCCACGAATCGATATGAAAACGTTGACCGGGATAGCCGATACCGGAACAAAATTCATCCATCGCAAGGCGCTGCGATTCAAAGATCCCAGCATCAACGTTCGCGTAATATCAAACACGAATGGGAGGTTAGATTCGCAAGGAACGCTCGTTACCGGAGCTTCGATTCCCGAGCTGGAAGTTACGATTAGCAATCCCCACCCTGTCGCGTCAGTGACCATCGTAGGAAAAGAACTGCCTCACCAACCGGAGCTAGTGCAGAAGATCTCGAAACTAGCCGGACCGAATCTAGTAGCTGTCTCTCAAGACAGCGACAGTGCCATTCTATACATCAAACAGACGCCAAAACTGCAGCAACAATTATCGAGATTGCACGACGCGGTCCTGAAAGATCCGCACGGAATTGCCCTTGCTGCTAGGACGGGAATGGCTCTCGTCAAAGTCCGTAGCATTGGATTAGAAGAGAGACCAGGAGTGGTTGCTAGAATAAGCGACGCCCTACGTTCCGCGAACATCAACATGTTCGGAATTCTCACAATAACATCTTCTGTTCTGGTTTTCGTGGACTGGAAAGTACGGCGCAAAGCCGCCAGCCTCATCAGGAGTTCGTTGGAGAACAACTGACTGACAAGCATGCTGTGATCATGATGGAATCTGGAAAAACACGCAGACTCGGACGAATATTCCGAGACGATGGCAAAACTGTCATCGTTCCGATGGACCACGGAGTATCAGTTGGTCCAATCGAAGGACTCGGCGACATGAGAAAAACTGTAAACCATGTCGCGAAAGGAGGAGCCGACGCTGTCCTCGTACACGCGGGCCCAGCCAGGACTGTTGACACTACACAACTAGGTCTCATCGTCCACCTGTCAGGGGCCACACGCCTTACGAAGGAACCCAACTGGAAAATGCAGCTCTGCAGCGTCAAAGAAGCAGTCCGTCTCGGTGCGGATGCAGTATCTGTACACATCAATGTGGGATCAGAACATGAGCAGGACATGCTGGACAGCTTCTCCAGAATACTGGACGAATGCGACGACTATTCCATGCCGCTCATCGCAATGATGTATCCAAGAGGACCGAAAATCTCAGACGAACATTCCTACGAAGTCGTAAGCCACGCGGCTCGACTGGGGTATGAACTCGGAGCCGACATCGTGAAGACGAACTACACGGGCGACGTTGAAAGCTTCAGAAAGGTCGTCAACAGCGTAAGAGTACCCATCGTGGTCGCGGGCGGACCAAAATCAGACCATGTCAGCGAATGTCTTCGACTAGTCTACGAATCCATCCAAGCAGGAGCTGCCGGTGTATCGATCGGCAGGAATGTCTTCCAGCACCAAGATCCAAGCATCATGACCCGAGCTATCGCAGAGATCGTACACAACCAAGCAGATCCGGCAAACGCACTATCCACTACCGGTGAGAAAAATGAAACAATTCTGGCTAGAACCTAGTCACGACCTATCCGAAGATCACCTTCGAAAGATAGCGGAAGAGGCCAAACCACACACCATAATCCTCCCCAAGCCAGTCGCTGGACTCCCAGTCAAAGTCGCCAGCCCGGTCGAAGGAGCAGACATCTTAGTCACCTGCGACATAGCAACTGCTTACGCCGCGAAAGAAAGAGGAGTTCCTGTAGCACTTCAGATCACAATCCAACACAGGAATGACATAGAGAAAGTTTCACGGTTCCTCGAGGCGGACCCCGATTATCTGCTTATTGAGTGTCCCAACTGGAAAATTATCCCGGTAGAGAACCTGATCGCAGAAGCCAGAGGAAGATCTAAGATCCTTGCTAGAACTAGGAACTTTCAGGAGAGCAGAACTGCCCTATCCATACTGGAGCAAGGAACGGATGGAATATCCCTCGCACCTGATGATCCCAGCGATATCATCAAGACCCGCGACCTGATCCTAGAACAGCCCGAACCAGTTTCCCTCTCCTTGGCAAAAGTGACGAGTATCCGACCCATTGGGACCGGTGCCCGGGTCTGCGTCGACACCTGTGAGATTCTACACGATGGCGAGGGTCTGCTGACCGGCAGCTCTTCCCAAGGACTGTTTCTCGTCGAAGGCGAAGTCCACTCCAACCTGCACGTGAACCCTCGGCCCTTCAGGGTCAACGCGGGACCAGTAGCCCTCTACCTCCTGGCACCGAAAGGCAAGACGCAGTATCTTTCAGAACTGACCGCGGGACAATCTGTCCTACTCGTTGACAAACAAGGGCGGACGAGGACAGTGGATGTCGCTCGCGTCAAGATAGAACGCAGGCCGCTAATGTTCATCGAAGCTTCAGTGGGATCCAACTCTGTGAAAACCATTGTTCAAAACGCTGAAACAGTTCGACTCGTTAACCGCGCCGGATCGAAGTCCATTTCAGAGATCCGACCCGGTGACGAGGTACTTGTTCGATACGAGGAGGGTGGACGACATTTCGGGACAAGGGTGCCAGACGAGATGATTATTGAAAAGTGAAACCGAAAATCTGCGTATCTCTATCCTCCAAGGACCCTCACGAACTATACCGGAAGGCACAGCGCGCAGAGGCGTTGTCAGCTGACCTAGTGGAAGTTAGACTAGACAAACTGAGCAACCACCGAGGAGTATCGAAGGTTGCAGGGGCAGTAGAGATACCCATGGTCGCTACGAACCGGCCAGTCTCGCAAAGGGGATCTTTTGCACGTTCGGAGAGTGAACGATTGGGCCTGTTAATGGACGCAGTCGAAGGAGGAGCCGACTACGTAGATATTGAGAGCTCAACCAGTCATCTTGACCAAGTCATCGAGACGTTCCGGAAGACCAGCGCCAAGATCATCCTTTCACATCATAATCATTCCAGAACTCCGAAGCTATCAGAGCTGAAATCGACACTGGCCAAACTTCAGAAAAGCAAGTCAGACCTCTACAAAATTGTCACCACCGCTCGATCGTTAGAAGATAACCTGACAATCCTCAGTCTGCTAAAGACGAGCCGCAGAACCAGTCCGCTCGTGTCATTCGCGATGGGAAAACCGGGGGTTTGGTCAAGAATACTAGCACCATTCTATGGCGCAGACTTCACCTACGCTTCACTGAGAAGAGGGCTGGAAACTGCGCCTGGACAGCCTAGCATTTCCGATCTACGACGCATTTACGAGACGATCGATGCAGAGTAGGCGGTTAAGATAACAAGAGAAACTAGAGTCCATTCACTGTTCGGTTCACCAGTTGAGCACAGCCTCAGCCCGGTGATCTTCAACACTACTTTCCAGAAACTGTCACTAAACCGTGCATACCTACCTTTCAACGTCAGCAAGAGCCAGCTCAAGCATGCTGTACAAGCGGCTCGCACGCTAGGATTTGATGGCTTCAATGTTACAATGCCTCACAAGACCAGGATTCTAGAGCTAGTCGACCAGCTCGATGACGTTGCAAAGAAGGGAGGAACAGTCAATACAGTTGCTAGAGTTGGGCAGAGGCTCGTCGGGTATAGCACAGACGGTGAGGGAGCATTCCGGGCGATCAAATCCTACGGATTCGAACCCGGGGACAAGAACATACTCGTAATCGGAGCTGGCGGAGCCGCAAGGGCCATTGTCCAGAGGCTCTCGTTGCGACACAATTCGATAAGAATTCTGAACCGTTCCTTGGACAGAGCGAAGACAGTGGCCGAAGACCTCAACGGTCGAGGGAGTGTCTCCTGTGGGAAACTAACGAAGAAGAACCTGGAGACTTCCATCCCAGGTACGAATCTCCTAGTCAACGCAACGCCGCTGCAAACCACGAAGATTCTCGCTGAGCTGGCGATTCAGCCTCAGAGTCTGAGAGATATTGACTGGGTCTTCGATTTGGCGTATGACGAATTATCGGACCCTCCGCATACCAGGAGCGGCCGGATAAGTCCGCTAGAGATGCTCTTGCACCAAGCAGCATTGTCCTTCGAAATCTGGCTAGGAAAGCCAGCTCCACTCGCTCTCATGCGCGCTTCGTTGGTAGACCATTTGGGGCGAGACTGGAAATGAAGGGAAACGGCCAGGCGGTCGCACATGGCGCCGTCACTATTCTCAACGCCTTCGCGACTGGGAAGGGAGCCGCCATAGGGGTTGGTCTTTGGACACGGGCAAGAGTCACCTTGCAGGACGGAGGGGGCGCATCTTTTGGGATAGTCGCTTCGGACCCACAAGGATCCAGCAAGCTTGCCGTTAGGGTGGTAGAGAAAGTCCTCGAACACTACGGATATGGAGAGAAGCTCCACGGTGAAGTGGCGACTTCCTCCAACATTCCAACTGCAGTGGGTCTGAAAAGCAGTAGCGCGGCAGCCAACGCGGTAGCCCTGGCAACTGTCTCGGCACTTGACCAGGAACCCGATGATGACGCTCTAGTTGAAATTGGGGTTGAGGCATCGCTGGAATGCGGGGTAAGCCTGACCGGGGCTTACGACGACTCCTTCGCGTCGTGGCATGGCGGCGCTGTTCTGACCGATAATGATCGAAGAAAAGTCGAGAAGGTTCTCAAGGTTCCAGAAAACATCAGAATAATCATACTGGTTCCTCCGAGACAGACACTGACTGGCAACCTGGACCGGCGCAGATTTGCGCCCGTCAAGAGAATCTCTGAGCTTGCGTACATCGAAGCCGACAACGGTCACGTATGGGACGCGCTCACCCTTAACGGCCTTGCATTCTCTGCTGTTCTAGGAGAAGATCCCCGCCCAGCACTCGCAGCAATCGAGGCTGGGGCGTTGGGTGCAGGGCTCTCGGGGAAAGGACCCGCAGTCGTGGCAGCAGTCGAGGAAAAAGACTCGAAAAGGGTCCGTCAAGCATTCGAGAAATTTGACGGGCGTATTATCGAGACCGAGCCGAACTACTCCAGAGCGCGTGTCGAGACTTGATAGTGAGAATCAAGGGTCCACAACCGCTCATGGGCACGGTAAGGGCTCCAGGTTCTAAGGCCTACACTCACAGGGCACTAGTAGCCTCTCTCCTCTCGCAAGGAGAGACTACCATCCAAGGAGCCTCTGAATGCGATGATGCCCACAGGACCCTCGAAGCCATCCGGTCCCTCGGCGCAAGAGTCCAGATTCAAAATGGACGGATCGTATCCTCTGGAACAGAAAAACTCGCCTCATGCATTGACCCTATAGACTGCGGCGAGTCAGGTGCAACTCTCAGATTTCTGACCGCCATCGCAGGAACGTCACCGACTAGAACCACGCTTCGAGCTAGTGAGAGTCTTGCCAAGAGACCATTAGAGCCGTTGCTAAAGGCGATAGAGACGCTCGGTGCATCGACAACGATAAGCGAGAACAAAAACGGTTCTGAAGTAAAAGTTCAGGGTCCCCTCAAAGGGGGAGAAGCCTGGATCCCGGGCAATATCAGTTCACAGTTCATATCCGGGCTCCTGTTTGCAGCTCCACTGGCGACAACTGATGTTACTATCCATGTGAACGGTCGCTTAGAATCACGCCCCTACGTTGAGATGTCTCTCGATGTTCTAAAGAGACACGGGATCTCGATTGACGTAGAGGACAATGATTTCCACATTCCCGCCCCGCAGAAGTACACCGCTACCTCGCACGACGTTCCCGGAGACTTTTCCTCGGCTGCCTTCCTTATTGCTGGTGCAGGGATCGCTGGAGAAGAGATTACTATTTCCGGTCTAAATCCGGGATCACTGGAACCCGACGCAGTCTTCCTGAAAGTCATCAACCGAATAGGTCTGGAAGTCAAGAACGTAGGTCAGACCCTTAAGGTCAAGGGAAGCAAGCTGGAACCCTTTGTGTTCGATGCGGTCAACAACCCTGACCTCGTCCCACCTCTCGAGGTCCTAGGATGTTTCGCCAAAGGAACCTCGGAAATTCGAGGAGTGAAGAGATTGCGATACAAGGAAACCAATCGGTTACAGACGATCCCGGCCGAACTCGGGAAGATGGGCGCAAAGGTCAGCCTGAGCGACGATGTTGTTAAGATCACCGGAGGAGGATTGGTCGGTTGCGAACTCGACTCGAAACACGATCATCGGGTGGCAATGTCTTGTGCAATCGCAAGCATCGGTGCATCAGGAGATTCATCGATTCGCAATGCAGAAGCCGTCTCGAAGTCGTACCCAGAATTCTTCCAAGACCTGATCAGACTCGGAGTGGAAATCAATGTGGAGTAACTCCCTCGGCAAAGCCTTCACCGTCACATGCTTCGGTGAAAGCCACGGCCCCGGGGTAGGCGCCACAGTGGACGGCTGTCCCGCAGGCCTTTCCTTGACAATCGAGGATCTGCAACAAGCATTGGACCTGAGAATTCCGCAAGAGGCAGAGGTTGTTTCGGCACGACGAGAGCCTGACGCAGTGGAGATATTCTCAGGAGTTTTTCAAAACTACACCACTGGTGCGCCTATCACGTTGAATATCAGAAACAGAGACGCGAAATCCTCTGACTATGACCAGTTGAAAGATGTTGTTCGGCCCGGACACGCCGACTATCCGGCCATGGTGAAGTACGGAGGTTTCAGCGACTACCGGGGAGGCGGAAGGCTCTCAGGCCGAATGACAGCCGCCTTCGTGGCAGCTGGAGCCATTGCAAGGAAGCTGCTTTCTCAGTCTGGAGTAGAGGTCTTGGCATACACTCGCGAAATCGGGGGCGTCGCGCTTGATGCTTCACCGGATCCAGACGATGCTAGAAAGTTGACCTACGAGAACTCCATGCGGTGCCCGGACTCTGTTGCGGCGAAAAAGATGCGGGACGTCGTTTTGAGCGCGAAAGCGGACGGAGATAGTGTTGGAGGCGTGGTCGAGTGTACCGCACTAAACCTCCCCGTCGGGGTCGGTGAGCCGCTCTTCGATGCTCTCGACTCGGAACTGGCAAAGATACTGTTTGGAATTCCAGCAGTCAAGGGGGTAGAGTTCGGAGCTGGCTTCCAATCCTCTAGGCTGAGGGGGTCAGAGAACAACGACCAGTACGAGATCAAGGAGGGCAAGATCACGACCCTGACAAACAATTCTGGAGGGGTCCTCGGGGGAATG
>VBBB01000069.1 GCA_005882955.1 Candidatus Bathyarchaeota archaeon
AGGAGCATCACGCGACTCGACTCCACTGGGATTTCCGACTGGAACTTGACGAGGTGTTGAAGAGCTGGGCTGTGCCAAAGGGTCCGCCTACAGAGCCGGGAGTCAAGCGATTGGCGGTGCAAGTGCCTGACCACCCGCTGAGCTATTTCGACTTCGAGGGAACGATTCCCGAGGGAGAATATGGGGCTGGGACTGTCAAGGTCTGGGACAAGGGCACGTACGTCCTTGAGCTGAGAGAACCGCGAAAGTACCACGTCCTTCTCAAAGGCAGGAAGCTGAAAGGTGACTATAGGCTCATTAATTTCAAAGATCGCAACTGGCTCATGTACAAAGTAGCTTGAGAGCACGTCGTTATGTCCGAGCTCGCATCGAACTCGCAATTGTGATTCTCGGCTTCTCCCTCAGGAAAATCTGGGAGGATGCAACCGATGCTAGAGCAACGGCTAGTGAGAAGACGATGACTGCTTGGAGCTGGGCCGCATCGGCGATCAAACCGCCAGCCAAGGGTCCCAGTCCACCGCCTAGGCTGATTGCGGATTCTAGCAAGCCGAGTCCTTTGCCTCGATCTGCCCCAGAAGTGTAGTCTGACATTAACGCGGTTGAGGCTGACTGCACTAGTGGATAGATTGGCAAAATCCAGAGAACAGTGACAATTACGACATTCGTGACGAAGTACAGAATCGTGAAGTATGCTGCGTATCCTGCCGCACCGAGCATGAAGACGGGTTTTCTCCCCACCTTGTCATTGAGCGGCCCGACTAGGCGATACGCAAAGACTCCAAGCACTGTTGTTCCTGTGGCCGCTAGCCCGGCTGTCAGCCGGGACCCGTTTAGAACGTCTACAAGGTAGAGAGTGAAGAAGCTGTTGAATGCCGACGTTGAGACTAGGACAGTTATGGAGAGTAGACATAGAATCGCGATGTTCTTCTGTTTCAATAGTCCCCAATAGCCTCTGGAAATGTCCAGAGATCTCTTCAGGGTCAGGGCGTCTTTTGGAGCAAACAATACCACGAGGGTGCCCGCATAACCGTAGAGAGCACCAAGGAGGAATAGAGAGTTGACCGGAAGGTACTGATACAGGATACCGCCGACGAGAGTTGCGGAGGCGTAGCCGAGCAACGCTGCCGTCCAGAATCCACCTATCGCTCGGCCATACTGTCTGTTGGACAGAGTGGCCATTGCAGCGTAGACGGGGATAAAGCTAGAGGAGAAGAGCCCCATCAAAGATACGGCAAGAACAAACTCTTCCGGGCTCTCTAGGAATGGGAAGACCGAGAATCCGATTCCATGTGCCAGGAGGGAGATGAGCAGAATCTTGTTTCCTCTGCCCGTCTTGTCGAGAAGGCCTCCCCAGGCGGGGGAGAGTCCTATCGTCTCGATTGCTGGAATGAGAGAGACAAGTGCGATGAGAAGATACGACGCGCCGAGCGAGCGCAGATGGATTGGGAGGAATGCCCAGATTATTCCCGTCGGGCCGAACGCGAGAGCAGTTGAGACCTGAACGGTGAGTCGCTGATTCATCCAATCACGAATCCGAGACGATTCGCTAAGTCAAATCGTGGAAAATAGTTGGGCGTGCCTTGTCTTGTGAACCTGTTTCCGAAGAAGACGAGCGATTGTCCTGCTGTGATCTACTGGCTCTTAGAAGGGGTGAACCCGATACGTCGACGAATCTCTTCGCTGATTCGTCGTTTCTCATCGTCATTCTTTGCCATCATCCACTCTAACTTCAGCTTGAACACCTCTTGCTCTAGAGTCGGCTTTTCTTTTTGGACTGCGCTTGTTGAGCTGGAAGCCATAGTGGTCGTCAATCGCCGTTCTCCGACCACTGAGATTTAACGAATTCTGAACCGATCAAAAGACGGTCAAAGGCCTAGAGCAGCCCCGATGGCGAATCCAAGAATCGCCAGGACTCCAAAGGATAGGTGGAGAAATATCGTGTTCGCATTCGCGGGGATTATTGCGTGTGGATCCTTGTAGTTTACGCGGAGAATTCTGATCGCTTTCAGAGCAAACGGCAGGCTGAGCAAAGCGATGAGTGAGGTTAGGCTTGTGATGCCAGGGGAGAAGATTTCGAGGAGGGCGTAGATGATTATGAGGATGTATGCTGTGACGACCATTCCGACATAGACGCTGATGGATTTGGCGTATCCAAGTCTCAAGACCAGGGTTTTCTTTCCTACTGCATTGTCTGCGTCCATGTCTGGGAATTCGTTGATCCAGAGGACGGCGGCGATGAGTAATCCGACCGGTATGGAGGCGAGTAGTGGTTCTATTGCGAAGCTGTGCGCCTGGACGTAGTACGCGCCGAGGGTCATTACTGGGCCGAAGTTGAGTCCGACGATTAGTTCTCCGACTCCACGGTATGCTAGGCGGAATGGGGGTCCAACGTAGGCGTAAGTCGAGATTACTCCAATCAATCCTAGTAAGAACAGGTAGGGTAGTGATAGAGCGAGGATGAAGTAAAGTCCAATCAGGCTACCTAGGACTAGGCATGTTGTTGCGACGAGGATGTGTGTTGAAGGTTTGACCAGTCCAGCAGTCAGTATCCGTCCTCCGCCAGCGAATGGGTTCTGGTGCTTGACTTGGAGATCGTTTCCGCTTTTGAAATCGAAATAGTCATTGATCATGTTGGTAGCGATCTGGATGAGACTGGCGCCAAGAATAGTGAGAAGGAAGGTTCCAAGGTTGAAGACATGAGCGACTTGAAACGCGATTACTCCTCCGAGAACTACTGGGACAAAGGTCGCTTGCAGGAAGGGGATGCGCATGGTCCTGAGCCATAGAGCTAGGAAGGGTGGGCTTCGGACCTCGGCGGTTGAACTTGTTGTCAACACTATTCTCCTGATTTTCGCGAGAGCGACCGGTCCGCAGATAATATAAACTCTTAACCAATAATCGTCGAGTCCGAGAGCGAAAACCTAAAGTCGGCTTGAGAAGAGCCGCACTGAGCCCTTCAAGAGGATTGTAGTTGGAAGAGAGAGACGTAGTCGTAGTAGGAGCAGGCATCGCTGGCTGCATGACAGCGGCTACTATAGCGATAAAGTCGAAGAATAAAGTAGACGTTCTCTTGCTCGACCGGAATCCCGAGGCCGAGGTCGGAAAGAAGACCACCCTCGGATGGGTCTGCGGAGACGCAGTCGGAGAGCATCACATCAAATTCCTCAACGAACACCTCGGCGTCACTTACGGCAAACCCGAGATGGAAAACCGAGTTACAGCTGTCTATGTTTACTCGCCAGACATGAAGGTCAGGGTACCGTTTGAAGGACCCGGGTACGTGCTAGATCGGCCAAAGTTTGGCAAGAGACTGCTCGATGACGCGTTGAAGGCTGGAGTGGAATTTCGTGGAGGAGTCCAAGCGCTGGATCTCGTCGAAGAATCAGGCCGGATCGTGGGGCTCAAGGGACAGACTGTTGGCGGGACTGTTAACCAGCCTTTCGAGATGAGAACGAAGCTCGTGATCGACACTTCTGGAATGTCCACGAAACTGCGGAGAAATCTGCCTATTCCTAGTCACATCGAGAAAGAGATCGATAAAGATGACATTGAGCCAACTGCGCGGCTGAACGCAAAACTCAGGGATGGAGTCGAGGTCGAACCCTTCCACTGCGACATCTACCTTGACCAGGAGAAGGCTCCTGGAGGATATCTCTGGCTATTCCCGAAGAGCGAAGACAAAGTCAACATCGGTCTCGGGATTCAGCAAAAGAGAAGCCAGAAACCGTTGAGCGCACTGTTGAAGGATTGGCTCGCGACCGATGATCGTTTCAAGGAGATGACGCCTTTGAGCGATGATAGCAATCTTACTGGAAGCTGGCAGGTCTCAGTGAGACACCAGAACGATTGTCTGGTGGCTAATGGCTACATGATCTGCGGCGACACAGCATGGTTCCCCAATCCGATTAGTGCAGGCGGCATAGGTCCAGGACTCATCGGGGGCGTCCTGGCTGGAGAAACAGCTGTCCGCGCCATAGAGCAGAACGACTTCAGCGAGAAGAACCTCTGGCAATACAACTTAGACTTCGTAAAACACTACGGAAGCAAGACAGCGGGGCTCGAGGCGTTCAGAATGTACCTTCAGACACTGAACAATCAAGAGATCAACTATGGCATGCGCCACTTCCTGTCAGGAAAGGAGGCTACCGAGATCTCGCTCGGCGAGATGCCCCATCTCTCACCCTTCGAGAAGATTGTGAAACTCTTTCTGGGACTAGGATCGTACAAGGCCTTCCGTGGATTGGTCTACACTATGAAGCAGATGGAGACACTCAACAATCTCTACCAGAACTATCCCAAGGACCCGTCACAGTTCGAAGCATGGAAGCACAAAGTAGATTCAATTCTCGCAGAAACCAGAACGCGATTTAGCTAAGAGAGAAGTCACATAGTCAATTTATACCCCGATTCGCCACGTTCGATATGAAGCAGTTGTCTTCTCCAGACATTACTCCATTCGAGTCCAGACGGGTTGATGATCAGGCGCTCGTGATGGATATGTTGTCCACGGAGACAGACGCAACCTACACTTTTCAAGGCCTCAAGAGACGGCTCGGACTACATCAGGAGAAGCTGACAAGAATCCTCAGACGACTAGAGGACAATAATCTGGTCGCGAAGACCGAGGAGGGATACCGGACCCTGAAACATTCGCGTAAGGCAACGCAACACCTCGTGAATGGTGAACCAGTGATTCGGGGCCAGCTTCCGCCAGGGATCGACTCACAGAGTCTGCTGGGAAAGATCAAGGGCAGATGGTTCAAGAACCGCCAATGGGACAGATGAGCTGTCACTCTACTGGATTACAGAAGACAACAAGTTCCAAGTCAGGATACAACTATCACCGATCGAGATTCTAGTCTGGTCAAAGCCGACAGATCCAAGAGAGACGGATTCTCCCGTGACTGCGGCCTACGAACTGTTCGATCGTATCAGTCGAATGGTACCAGAACTCGGCGAAAACAGCTAAGCTCCAACTCAAGCATTATTGGATCAGGGCAGAGTTTCACCCTTAGATCGAAACCGGAAATGTTCTCAGCCTAGCCACGATTAGCCTTTACTTGCAAAACCTCGACACCCACAGAGAGTGAGTAACACTGGAGGCATCGGCCACCGAGCCTGAACCTGTTGTCAGTTGGAGGGCACTTATTGGCCTCCTTGGCTGGGTGCTGGTTCTTACTGGAATATTCCTCCTCACAGTCGGCTGCAGCCCGATACGCCAGACATCCTGCAGCACAAGACTGACACTCTCCTCAACAGTAACAACAATCGCTGGGGCACTTCTTCTGACCACCTCATGGCTGACGGGAGAAAAAGGAGACAAGACTCCCCTCAAAGTAAGTGTCAAGATGCTCGCGAAGTATATTGTCATCCTCCCAGGTCTCGCAATCTTAGTCGTCATAGTCCTCTTCCTAGTCTTCCTAGGCTTTCCTCCAGGCTGACAAACGGAAGTCTGGACATCTAACCCTCTCGAATCTTTCGTGAAATCATACTGACCTATGACTGGGTAGCCATTTCCCCAGTCAATATGGGTCGCCCTCGACCGTCCTATAGTGAGGAAGAAAACGAATGATTGGAGAATCTATCCAATTTGATGACGGTTTCGATGTAGTGAGACTGGACTGGCAACCTATAGAGCGGCATCCCAGACCCTTCAAGAGAAAGAACCCGAACGACTTCGGGCGGAGCACCTTCAGGTTTAGCCTAAGCCTGTCGTTTATCTTCTAGATAACTAGCCCGTTCTCTCAGCCGATCGGCCAAGGAATTCGTGGCCCTTCTAGGAGCGTGTACACGGCACTGGATTATTGATCGCGCTCTGAGAACGCTTGTGCAAACTGGTATTGCGATTCCTTCTGCAATATCGAGCTCACTTTAGCGACATCCCCTTAGAAAAAAAAGCGGGATACTCACACCCTACCGAGATCTTCGGAGATGTGAGACCATGTGGAGATTTCTTCTTAGGCATGGATTGTCTGCTTCCTAGAGACTCGTGGGCGCGAGTGTCAGTCCCGAGCCGATGTTGGAGTTCCCTGTTACGGTCTGTGCTGCCTGTTCGATCAATTGTGTTACCGCTTCAGGGTGGGAGATCATAGAGGGATGTGCTGCTCTGACGTCGACGATCTGTGCGTGCGCACGCTGGGCCATGAAAAGCTGCAGATACGGCGGGATGACGAGGTCAATCGTTCCTAGCAAGTACCAGCTGGGAATCGACTTCCAAGCGGGTACTCCTGACATGGCGGGTAGTATGCTGAGAACCGCAGGACGCTGCGCAGATGCTAAGATGGCAGCTTTGTCGACTGGTTGATCATTTGCGAAGCACGAGGGGAAGACGCTCTGCTTGATGTACACGTCGAAGTCTCCAGCCGCAGCGCCCGGATAGTTGACAAAGTTGAACACTTTGCTTGGGTCTCCTCCTAGGCAGGAGGCTGATTGGCCGATTGGTGGTGGCATGCTGAGGAGTTGTATCAATGACTCTCCTTGGTCAGGCGCAAAGGCGTCCACGTAGACGAGGGCCTTAACGTTGGGATTTCCTGTCGCCGCATTGGTGATGACGGCGCCTCCGTACGAGTGTCCGACGAGGATGATTGGTCCGCTAATGCTTTGGAGGAAGTCGGCAATGTAGGCGGAGTCAGATGCTAGGCCGCGCAACGGATTCGACGGAGCGTATACTGTGTATCCTTGGTCTTGAAGACGGCTGATAACGCCGCTCCAACCTGATCCGTCCGCCCATGCACCGTGAATGAGAACGATGGACGGTTTCGGTCCGGATATGCTTTCAGATCTCGCACCTACGACATAAGCTGGGACGATAAGAAGAGCGAGGATTGCTAACGGGATGAACTTTTTCATATCTATCATTTCACCTCTGTTGATGCGACTCTGTTTTCGCGGTTGGTGATAAGCCTGCCAGTGAGTCAAAGAATAGCTGCAGAAGGCTCGATGCGGAATACTAGCCAATTTCTAGAGGGGAGCTTAGCCTAGGCTCCGCCCAGAGTTACAATGAGGTCAGTTAGAAATCCGGCTAATAGTCCGATGAACAGCCCGACCATTAGCAGATCGTTTCTGGATTCACGTCTCGCAGTATTGTACATGAGGAGAGTGACGTAGATCAGGGCTCCACCTGCAAGTGAGAGGAAGAGGATGTAGGTAAGCTGAGACACCCAGACGCTCCCAACTATGGTCCCGAAGAAGGTGGGGCTACCACCTATGATGCCCATTTTGACGAGAAACGAAACCTCGGGCTTCTTCGCGATGCCTGTTAGAGGCCCAGCGATTCCGAAACCTTCTGTCGCGTTGTGGGCTCCGAAGCCGACGATGAGGACCACTGCAAGTGCGATCGCGCCTGAGGCGAAAGACTGACCGATGGCTAGCCCCTCGCTGAAGTTGTGCAACCCTATGCCAACAGCGATCATCGTCGCAAGATGATGTGGATTGCTGAAAAGCTCAGAGCCATGCTGCTGGGGCGCTGTGTCAGGTTTAGCAGGGGTGTTTGATGCTCCGGGGCGATTGTTTTCTTCCGAGATTGCTAGTTTCTTCTTGGTTGAGATGATTCTTCTGAGATACCTTTGTTCGTAGAGTGCGAGTCCCAATAGTCCCAGACCCAGGCCGCCGAACAATGCAAGAAGATCTATCGCAGCGTCCGCAACCGGACCCTTCCCTGTGAAACCGGCGACCGCTGCTAACTTAGCCGGGTCCCAGGCGTGGGACAATACGTCAGTTATCAGGAATACTATGATTCCCATCGCGAGTGCGTTGAGGAATCCCTTCTTCATGCGGCTAACGTTTGGGAGCAGGGCCATGGGCAGGCCCATGAATATGGTCAGCCCGGCGACTGCGCCTAGGAGTAAGAGCTGAGCGTAGTCTATCAAACCGCAACGCAACCCTAGGTTATGACATACGTCATTTAAGCCAATCGACGTTAACGAAATCCGTTAACACCGTTAATAACAGTTGATTGTTGTCCCAACGCCATGCGAAATATCGCTGAAAACGTGCGTAGCGAAAACATGATTCCAGTCGTTCGCGCCCGCCTCGCAATGGTCCTCCAACGCGAGGGACTGAGGGTGACGGAGATCGCCGCGGCTCTCAACACCACTCCAGCTGCCGTCGTGCAGTATCTGAAAGGAAAGCGAGGTAGACTGGTTGGACGACCCGCTCAACTCGACCGCACTATCGAGGCACTAGCGGAGAGGATCCTGCAAAGGGTCCGGAGCGGCGTAAGGGAAGGAGTCAGGATGCCAGAATTGATGGAAGCCGCCGACCAACTAATAATCGCCAGCAAAGGCAGCAAGATGCTAGAAGAGACAACACCGAAGAACAATAGGCAAATCGTCGACGTTCTTCGACAAAGACTGGAACTAGAACTGAAAGCATCAGAAAGATGCCTAGAATCCGCCGTAAAGTTTGACGATCAATACTCAAAACTGCTCCTTAGAATGATCGCGGCAGACAGCATGAGGCATGCTGATGTTGTTTCTCAGATCATCTCATGGACCGAACTACCTCGCGAGCCCACACTAAATGTTCCGAAGAAAGAATTCCTCGATGCGATCCTGCAAATAGAAGACAAGGCGGGGGAACAATCACTCAAAGATACCGTGAAGATCTCACATCCTATAGCGAGACTGCTTCTGGAATGGATTGATACAGATGAGAAGAAGCACGAACGGATCATCAGTAAGATGGTCCGCATTATCCAAACCTCAGCTTGAGGACGTTACTCTGTAAGAAAAATCGCTATTTTGCTTGGTGGTAGGAGAGGAGGACGATGCCTGACGGGAAGGTCTTCGACTCTGCAAGTTTCAAAGGCTTCAGCATCTCCGCATGATCATCGAAGAGCCGCCTCCCACTTCCCAAGACAACAGGATGGACCATGAGCCGTAGTTCATCGACGAGGTCATGCTGCAAGAGCGTGTTCACCAGCTTCGCGCTTCCGTAGACAAGAATGTCCTTTCCCGGCTGCTGCTTCAGCTTCCTCACTTCATCCGCGACATTCGTCCTAATCAGCTTGGAATTGTTCCAGTCGGCTTTCTTCAGAGTCGTTGAAACCACATGCTTGGCCAGATTGTTCATCTTGTCAGCGAAACCCGCGTCGTCCTTTGCTTTTGGCCAGTAGGCTGCGAATATCTCGTAGGTCTTTCGGCCTAGCAAGAGCGCGTCGCTGGCAGCTAGCTCGTCCAGCTTGTATTTCGGAACCTGATCGTCGCGGAACTTGAAACTCCAACCGCCATGCTTGAAACTGCCACTAGCATCCTCCTCCCGTCCGCCTGGAGCCTGCATGACACCATCCAGCGACACGAACTCTGAAACGACTATCCTTCTCATTCTACTAACTTCCCCTGCCATAGCGGAGACTGTCGACTCCGTTCTTGTACGTCTTGGATTCTACTAGTTCCAACCTACGCATCTCACTCTGGTCTCTGAACAAGGGCTTTCCCTTGCCGAGAACGACAGGATTGATGTTGAAGAAGTATTCGTCGATCAAGTTCAGATTCATGAACGTTGACCCAAGCGTTGGGCTAGCGAATAATATGAGGTTCTTGCCAGGCTGTTTCACCAGTCTAGTAATTTCTTCGCCGATATGATCTTTGACAATCCTCGTATTCTGCCAATGAACGTTTTTCAGAGTTCTGGAGAATACTATCTTGGGTGCGGGATTGAGCCATCGTGAATGGTCAAGATCATGCTTCGACGCTGTCGGACTATCCGCTACAGTCGGCCAGTAGCTTTCCATGAGCTGATACGTCACTCGTCCAAAAAGACCCGTGTCAGCTGAATCTACCAGAGCCTGGACATCCTCGACGAGGTCATCGTCAAAACGGACCCAGTCAATTTCTCCATTCGGACCAGCAACAAAACCATCAAGAGACACATGCATGAGCCAGACAACATTTCTCGTCTTGATTCCCTCCAGATTTCAGATTCTCTTCAGGTATTTCTTCTAGGCCATCTCAGCAATTGCTGCTCAAGAGAGAGGTTGGTTCCCGCCCTCGGGGGCGGGACGGGTAAAAAACCCGGGTGATCAGGACCTCGCGGTCTGTTCAATCGGAGTTTTCTCGTGCCGCTGGCCTTCGTGTGTCTGTTTCAAGACTTCATCTAGGCGCTCGTAGGATTCGTTGATTCCTTCTTCCGCGCCGCTCTGGATCATTGCGTCGCGGTCGGCGACTGATTGGAAGACCGCTTGAGCAGTTAGTTTGGTTCTTCCACCAGGCAATTCTTGCAATCTCAGCGTCTGAAGAGCCACATGTCCCTTTTCGGGCATCCCTTCAAATTCGAACGTGTCGATGATTCGTTCAGGTGAGAGAACTTCGTGGATCACGCCATGGAATCCATATTCATTGCCGTCCTTGTCTTTATGGATGTATCTCCACATGCCTCCGCTTCTCGGTTCAAATTTTTCGAGTCTCATTGTGAGTCTTCGCGGTCCGAGCCACTGAGTGTAGAGCTTAGGGTCTGTGTGAGCTTTGAAGACGAGCTCGCGAGGTGCGTCGAACTCTCTTGTAATGAAGAACTCTTGCTTGCCAGGTTCAGCAGTAATTTTTGTCTTACTCACTTCTTCTCACCACCCTTCGAAAGTTTCTTCTTTTCAGCTTCCAATAGTTTGTCTAAGGCATCATAGCGAGCATCGTAACGCCTTGTCATTTTTTGAACCCAGTCTTCAAGCTCCGATATCGCCCCGCGGTTGATCTGGTATATGCGCTGTTGGGCCCTTTTTTCCACACGTACAAAATTGGCTTTACGCAGTACCTTGAGGTGCTGTGAGATTGCTGGTGGACTGACGTCAAAGTTATCGCAAATGTCCGTAGCGGACAATTGTCCTTTGGTTGCGAGAAGCTCTATGATGCTGCGCCTTGTAGGCTCAGCCAGTGCGTTGAACAGCTCCTGTGTTTCCGTCGCGTTGTCTCGCTGTATGCTTGACATCCGATAAGCAGTCGCTTAATTAAGCGTAGGCTTAATTAATCTTTCTTCCGCTCATGGATTGGGAGTTGCGAAGCCCAACTCCGTCATGAACAATCTCACGACGAGATGATCCTGTTCCGAAGGACCTTTTGGAAAATCTGGAGTGCATCCATAGCGTATTCACGCAGGATCGTTTCTCTGGTTTGGGTTTGTCTTCTGGGCTTGAAATACGCGCCTAATGGCACCATATAGAATCTAATCCCGGTCTCCAGATTCGTGTTATCTCTGTAGTTCATCTCAAAGTCGTACACGTGGAATTTGTGTCCCTGCCTTCTCATGGTTAGCCAGACGAAAAAGTCCCGTAAACGGAATTTCGGCTCTCCCTTCGTCATGACTAGTGAGATGACGGTGTCATGTGGAATGGCAATATTCGAAGCATCAGTAGCCAGAGACTTTAGGCTGGTCTTTTCATAGTCCTCGAGTGTCTTTGGCTGCACATCAGTAACCAGTGCTGTTCCGTATCTCATCTCGCCACGAAGCACAAAACTGCTCCTCGTCTTCTTCTGACGGATGAAGATCGACCGACGATCAGTCACTAAGGTGGCATACTCTTTCGGATAGTCCTTGTCTGGCACGATAACCCTGTGGAGCAGCGCTAATTTTCTTTCGAGCTCTACGTAGGATCCCGCGCCAGTTTCGTACGAGACTGCCAGGTTCAAACTGGACCTCCAATTCTGAATACTGCCTGACTCTTCCTATAACTGCGGCTCACAGTCGGTACGCACGCGACGAGACCAACTATCATTACTACATTCGATTCGAGTACGTCATGTAAACTACCGAGTTATTAGACAGAACAATTGGCGCGGAGACGACAGGCATGTTTGTCGGCCACTTTGCAGTAGCGTTTCTCCTCTGGAGACTCTTCCCACAAGTCCCCTTACCAGTCATCCTGATCGCCGTCAGCTTCCCAGACCTACTCTGGTCCATCCTAGTTCCAGCAGGAGTAGAGACGGTGAGAATCAACCCAGACAGCCCACTTCAGAAGTTTGTCGTCTTCGAGAAGTTCCCCTACTCTCATTCTCTTGTACTCGGCAGCATCATTTCGCTTCCAATCGGACTTCTCATCGCCGCGATCTTGAACAATCCGCTCGTCGTTCCCGTGTTTGTTGCAGGCTCAGCGTCTCACTGGCTACTCGATACTGTCGTCCATCTGAAGGACTTGCCAGTTCTGGGATTCGATGGAGACCGGAAAGTAGGAGCTGGACTGTGGAAGAGAGGTCCACTCGCATTCGTCGTCGAATATGTCCTCTACGCGATCGTCACTCTGTTCGCTCTATCCGGATTTTCGTTAGTATACGCGTTGATTTTAGGAGGAGTCTTTCACGCAATCAATCTGCCATCGTTCTTTGGGGCAAACAGAAAGAACAGCGTCAAATCCTCCAACTCCTACGCAGTGCTAGCACTGATCGGATTCGGATCGTTCACGGTAATAGCTGCACTAGTCATCTGACGAAAAGTCATTACGTGTCATCAGGTAAGACAGAGTTAGCCCTAATTGGTAGGAAAGAAAGGAACAGGAAGATGGATCACCTCAGTTAATGTGGCCGAGGCCCCAGCCGTGCCTCAAGCAGCTACGTTTGTCGGGGGTCGGAAAGGATCATGGAAGGTTATCAGTATGGAGACGATTGACGGACCTCCCTTAGAAAAAGTCCAGCGACTTGAGGTCATTGGCGGTCTTATGGCCAAGGTCCCTTCTGGGGCCAAGTGGCTTCTACGGGGCATAACCAGTAGCGAGCGCTATACAACCGTGAGCACCAGAAGCTGGTGGTCCGCCAGCCCGAACTCGGGAGATCTGAGGCTACTTATGCCGCACTGATTCCTATCACCAAATCGGCTTCTTGGTGGAATCTCTCTCAAGATGAAAGGCGTCGGATATTCGAAACACGATCAGGTCATATTCGAACAGGCTTGAAGTTTGTGCCCACGATTGCTCGGAGGCTCTACCATTCTCGGGACATAGGCGAACCCTTCGATTTTCTCACTTGGTTCGAGTTTGCACCTTCCGGTGAATCAGCGTTCAACGACCTCGTCACTGAATTGCGAAAGACGGAAGAGTGGAACTATGTCGAAAGGGAAGTAGATATCCGACTTTCTCGCGACAATCCATTAGCGACCTGAGCTCAGAGCGCTCAACCTCGGTATTCTCTGATCAATTCTTGGAAGGATGGGAGGGGCTTTAGCCTGGCGGTTCCAAGGGACGGTCTATGATACTTCAGCCCGTATCGCAAGAATGCCAGCAATACGTACGCTGCATCTTCTCCACGAGGAGTCAGCACGTATGTGATCCGGTCCGACCTTACCGTCCTTTCAATCAGGCCTTCTTTCTGCATGTTTCGAAGGCGCCGTGAGAGTACTCGGGGTGTAAGGCCGGGATTATTCCTCAAGATCTCACCAAACCTCTCGAGTTTGAGAAATCCGATGTCCCTCAGAATTAACAGGGTCCACTTCGAACCTAGAGCCTTGACGCTTCCTCGCACGGGATCCTGTTGATACAGGAGCTTTGGGCCCATCTTCACTTCTCTAGATTTGGACTGTGCCAAAACAGTTCAGTATCCTTCTGGACCCTAGCAGGCATATTAGTATCCTTTGGATAGTTTATCTCGATGAGGAAAAGTTGGTACAAACAACCGAGTCACAGAGTGATGTTGCTCTGAAATACTTCGATCATTGGTCGAAGCAAGAGTATGAGGCAAGCGCCCGATACCTTGACGAACACCTCTCGTTCACAGGCCCTATCGACAAGTTCGACAATGCCCGGGATTACATAGAGACGACTCACCGCCTGGGACAGATCGTCACTGGAGTTCATCGAAGGAAGACGTTCGTTAATGGCAACGATGTCTGTTTCGTGTACGACCTTGCAACCAACACACCCGCCGGGACTGTTCCCTGCGCCGAATTGATTCACGCAGAAAACGGCAAGGTCAAGTCAATACAGGTCTTCTTCGACGCAAGACCGTTCGCGGCAATGTTCGCCCACAAGTAGCTAACGGAAAACAAGTTAATCCCCTACTCTCCCATTTTTTGGACATGTCCCGACCGATGAGTAGCGGAAACGATTCAAGGAGATCTAGAACGCCGGGAGCGATGGCGTTCACCGAACTCGCGAGCACGAACCTAAGCGAGACAAGAAAATTCCTCGAAGATACCTTCGGCTGGAGGTTCGACTCTGTCAAGATGCCTACAGGCCAGTACCTTACATTCCAAAACCCTGCGGGGACGACCATCGGCATAAGATCAGCTCAAAAATCAGAGATTCCTGGAAGCACAAACTACGTTCTCGTTAAGGATCTCGCTGAGGCAGAGAGGAACGTTCGAAAGAAGGGCGGCCAGATAGTTCTCCCGCGAACCGACATCCCTGGCATGGGCAGCTTCTTCTGGTTCAAGATTCCGTCCGGACCAGTAATGGCCTGCTGGCAGGACGCGAAGGAACCCTAGTCGACTTCGAGAAAACCTTGTTTCGAACTGAAGGATTATTCGAACAAGCAGCCCGACTGCTTTCTTAGCTCGGCGAAATAGCAAACGGTCTACGCCGTGTGTCGCATCCGTACCTATCTTAGAGAGGTCAAAGGCTCCGAGGCCGAGTCGATAGATGAGAAAAAGAGGGGGATTGGTCCTTGTCAGGTTTGGCTGCTCTGTCCTATTTCGAAAGCTGTACGCAGCGTCCCAGGAGGAAGCTGTCTGACACTACGTTGCCCTTGCCGTTGGTGAACTGGAGGAATATCCATGGGTTCCCGCCGACGCCGCCTAGAGATGGTTGTTTAGCGAATGTTATTGTCTGGCCAGGGGGTATGAGGACTACGCTGACAGTGGTTGACTGGGTGTTCTCGTGGACTAGGTTCACGGAATTGGCAAAGATGAGGTTAGCCTTGATTCCTGATAGTGCCAGTTGTCCTGAGAGGGTGATGTGAGATCCGGTGTTGCTGCAGTCTACCGCTGAAACTTGAGCGATAGCTGTCGATGGAATGCTAAAGTCTGCACTAGAGGTGAAGAGCCCTTGTACACATCTTCCGAGGAAGGTTGTGCCGGTCAGTGGGTTGTTGTTGCTGTCCATGATCTGCAGCGAGATGTACGGGTTACCGCCGACGCCGCCGAGGACGGGTTGCTTGGGAATCTGAATGCTCATTCCTTGCGGAATGACAGTTGCGCTAGCGGTCGACTCCACGGTATAGGTGTGTGTTCCGATAACGTTGTTCTCGAACAGGAGTTTGACTCCTATACCGCCTAGAGATAAGGCTCCTTGCAGCGTGATGGTTGGGCCGGGAGAATTGCTGCAGCCTGATGTGGATATCGATGTCTGGACATTGACCGGTGTCTCAAAAGTCGCACTGACAGTCGTTGCTGCGTGAGCTACTGAGACCAAGCCGAGGCAGAGGAGGACTAGTGATGCTCCGAATAGTTTCTTCATATGATTTTCGCATGTCAGTATCTAGCCCTGTTATTTCATCCAACATCTTTGAACGTCCGTCTGAGGAACACAAGAGATGCCGTACAAAACATGAATGAACACAATTGAAGCCCTTCCAAGAGATCAAATCATATCCATAGATTCCTGTGGATACCATTCGGAGAATCCCTGGCTAATTGCTCTGAGGCCATCTCGACGCCTAGACTGGAGAAGACGGCGGTCTGGGTTTTCATCTATACCGTGTCCGGTTTCTCGCAGATGAATGCGAGTCTGGGTAGTAGTTTTCCATCATCAGCCCGGAATCTATATCAAACGTCTGAATCGGGAGACGTTTCATAGTCTCTTTTCGTAGAGACTTGCAGGTCCTCTCTGCTCCACGATATCGCGGACATG